>JAHZJA010000148.1 GCA_022601155.1 Deltaproteobacteria bacterium
GGTCACGCTGAGCATGGTCGTGGGCCACGAGATCGCCCACGGCCTCCAAGACATGCACTTCGACCTTCAAAAGCACCAGCAGCCGCTGCGTCACCACAGCGACGAGGAGACCGCGCGCCGGTTCCTCATCGAGGGTGGCGCGCAGGCCACGTATCTGGCGTGGGTGAGCGGAGAGAGCGGTCTAGGCGCCATCGAAGACGCCGTGCTCGACGCGATGGGCAACCAGGTGCTCGACCTCGCGGGCAACATGTCGCCCTACCCCGTGCTGCTGCGCTCGCTCCAGCTGCCCTACGCCGACGGCACGGCCACCGTGGCCCGGCTGGTGCGCGACAAGGGCTGGGAGGCCGTCGACGCGCTCTACGAGCAGCTCCCGGAGTCCTCGGAGCAGATGCTCCACATCGACAAGCTGCTCGCTCGCGAGCTGCCCCTGAGCGCCAAGGTCGACGTCGGCGTGTTCGACGAGCTGCTGCCCGACACCAAGATGGTGTGGCACGACACCCTCGGTGAGGCCGATCTGCTCACCATGCTGGCCCACGTCGAGCCCTCCACGGTGGCCCGGCGCGCCGCCGCGGGCTGGGGTGGCGATCACTATGTCGCGATCGACCGTCAGGGCGACCAGCTGTGGAGCGTTCCTCTCATCGTGGGCGTGATCGCGTGGGACACCGACAAGGACGCCGAGGAGTTCGCCGAGGTCTTCAGCAAATACTTGGAGATGGAGGTCCCCGAGCACGCCATCGACCGCCGAGGCGATCGGGTGTTGTTCGCGACGGGAATCCCTCCGGGGCTCGACGCGTCCAAGTTGATGTCCACCGCGTGGAAGGGCGTACACGTGGCATCCCGTCGTAACGACAAGACCAGCCGACGACGACGACGAAAGGACCGTGGATGAGCGGGGTCTCGACGCTACTGTCTGCCGTACGACGACGCCTCCGGGTGTCCGACGCGGCATGGGGACTGGCCCGGATCGCGCTTCCGGCCGGGCTGTGGATCGCCGCGGTCGCCCTGCTGGCCGTCCGTCGGTTTGGCGCCCCCTCGGAGCTGCTGTGGCTCACGGCGCTGCCCGTACCCGCGGTGCTGGCCTGGGCGGGGCTCCGGCGCCATCCGTGGCGCGCCACCGCACGTCGGGTCGATACCCACTATGGCCTCGACGACCAAGTGGGCAATGCACTCGAGCTCGCGCGCCACCCGGCGCCCGCCGAGCCCACCGCGCAGCAACACCAAGCCGCCGCCATCGTGGCGCTGATGCAGCAGCGCGCCGGCGCCCTCGCGGCCGATCTCGACCCACGCCCCGTCGTGCCGCTGCGGGTACCGCCGCCGCGCGCCTCCGATGGCGTGGCCGCCCTCGCCGCCATCGCGGCGATGTTCGTCCCCCCGCCCGATCCCCCGGTGGTGTTCTCCGATCTCGATCCGATCGTCATCGAGATCGATCGCGAGACGCACCACACCCCCATGGATCTCGCGCTCGCCGAGCCGCTGCGCGACAACCTGCGCGAGCTGGCCGACGCCCACGCCGACACCCCCGCCGAGCTGGCGGAGGCCATCCTCGACGTGCTCGAAGCGCTGGAGAACGGCGAGATCGATCGAGCAACCGCTCTGGAGCGCCTCGAGCAGCTCGAGGCACTGCTCGCCGAGGCCGAGGAGCGCTGGGAGGCCGAGCTGGAGGCCGACCCGGCCATCTTGGCCGAGGCCATGCGCGAGCTGGCCGGATCGCTCGAGCAAAAGGAACTCACCCAAGAGGCGGCTCGAGCCCTCGATCGTGGCGATGGCGAGCAAGCCCAGCAGGCACTCGACGCCGCGGGCGAGCAGGCGCAAAAGGAAGCCGAGGCACGCAAGCAGCTCGACGAGGCCCTCGCCGAGGCCGAGCGACGGCTGTCCAAGGCCGCCAAGAACGAGTCCGACACCGACAAGAAGCTCGACGAAGCCGAGCGTCGCCTCCGTCGCGAGCAAAAGAAGGAAGCCAAGACCCCCGAGGAAAAGAAGGAGCAGGAGCGTCGCCTCAAGAAGATGCAAGACGAGGTCGACAAGCTCCGACGCCAGCAAAAGCGCGAGCAGGCGGCACGCGACCAGGTCGACAAGCTCCGACGCAACGCCAAGAACGCCGCAGATCGCCGCAAGTCGGCGCAAAAGCGCAAGCAGTCGCTACAAAAGCTCGGGCGGGGCGCCAACAAGGCGAGCCAGGCATCCAAGGGATCGCAGCGCATGGGCCAGGCCCGCGACAGCCTCGACGAAGCCAAGAGCGTCGTGCGGCGAGCAGGCCAGCAAGGCGAGGGTCAAAACCGTCGCCGCAAGCAGATGCGACGCTTCTCCAAGGCCGCCAAGGGCCAACGCGGCGACCAGGGCAAGCAAGGCGACCAGGGCAAGGGCAAGGGCAAGGGCAAGAAGTCCACGCTGCTGGTCGACGGCGATGTCGGCGACGGCAAACCCAAGAGCATGATGGAGATGCTCGGCCAAGGCCAAGGCGAAGGCCAGGGACAAGGCGACGGCGAGGGTGACGGCGAAGGTGAGGGCGACGGCGACGGCCAGGGTCAAGGCAAGGGCAAGGGCAAGGGCGAGGGTCAAGGCCAGGGCCAGGGCTTGGGCCAAGGGCAAAGCCAAGGCCGAGGCCTGGGTATGGGCGACGGCTCGGCCGATCCGCTCGGCGAAGAATCCTCCATGCGCTCCAACAAGAAGAACGTCCGCGTCAACGCCAAGCAAGGGCGGGGCGTGAGCCGAGCCGAGGTCATCCGCGACGCCAGCCAAGAAGGCTTCGCCAACGAGACCTACCGCAAGGTCTTCAAGGACTACCGAGGCTTTGCCCAGAGCGCACTCGACAGCGAGGCCCTGCCCGCTTCCGCGCGGCGCCGCATCAAACGCTACTACCAGCTCATCCAACCGCGAGACTGACCATCACCCCTCCGCACCCGGGCCGCGCCTGACCAAGGCGCACCCCGTCCCGTGCCCGCTCCTTCGCATGTCCACCGCGATCACTACCGCCGAGACCCAAAACGCCCTGCAAGCGCTGCAGGACGACCTCCACAACCTCGTCTCCGAGGTCCAGCGCGTCATCGTGGGCCAAGACCGCGTGATCGAGGGGGTGGTCACCTGCCTGCTCGCGGGCGGCCACGGCCTGCTCGAAGGTGTGCCGGGCCTGGGCAAGACCCTGCTCATCCGCACCTTGGCGCAGGCGGTCGACCTCGAATTCGCGCGGGTGCAGTTCACCCCCGACCTGATGCCCGCCGACATCGTCGGCACCTCGGTGCTGGTCCAGGGCGAAGAGACGGGCGGCAGCAGCCGGCTGGAGTATCAGCCGGGCCCGATCTTCTCGAACATCGTGCTCGCCGACGAGATCAACCGCGCCACGCCCAAGACCCAGTCGGCGCTGCTCGAGGCCATGGCCGAGGGCACGGTGACCGCGGGAGGCAACACCCGACCGCTCCCCGTGCCGTTCTTGGTGCTGGCGACCCAAAACCCGCTCGAGATGGAGGGTACCTACCCGCTTCCCGAGGCCCAGCTCGACCGGTTCTTGTTCAAGATCCAGGTCGACTTCCCGGGTGAGGACGAGCTCATTCGCATCCTCGATCGCACGACGGGATCCGACAGCCAGGCCGCCAAGCCCGTCCTCGATGGACCGCGCTTGCTGGCCATGCGCGAGCTGACCCGCGCGATCCCGGTGGCCGACAGTCTCACCCGGTATGTGGTGCGAGTGCTGCGAGCCACCCACCCCACCGACGACAACGCCCCCGAGCTGGTCAAGCGCTACGCGCGGTTCGGCGCCAGCCCCCGCGGCGCCCAGGCCATGCTGCTCGCGGCACGCGTCCGATGCTGCCTACAGGGCCGGCTGAGCCCGTCCATCGACGACGTGCGTGCGGTCGCGCCTTCGGCCCTCCGCCACAGGATGATCCTCAACTTCGAAGGCGAAGCCGAGGGCATCGCGGTCGACGACTGCTTGAGGCAACTGCTCGGCTCCGTGCCAACGGACTGACACCTGTGGGTTGGGCCGACCGGTTGATACCGCGCCGCAAGGCGGCAGCACCTCGACAGGAAGAAGCGCTGTTCGACGAGGCGTTCCTCGAGCGCCTCGAGCTGCTGCAGGTGATCGCGCGTCGGCTGTTTCGCGGTCGTCAACGATCCGAGCGCAAGACCCGAAAGGTGGGCAGCGGCCTCGAATTCGCCGACCACCGCGAGTACTCGCCCGGCGATGACATCCGCTACCTCGACTGGACGGTGTGGATTCGGCTGCACCAGGCCTTGATCCGCTTGTTCGAGGAGGACGAAGACCTTCCGATCCGCATCGTGATCGACGTCAGCGACTCCATGGGCACCTCCGACGGAGCCAAGCTGCGCTACGCCATGCAAGTGGGCGCTGCACTGGCCTACGTGGGGCTCGCCAACCTCGACCGGGTGGGCATCACCTGCGCCTCGGGCAAGCACCACACCACGCTGCCCGCCGTTCGCGGCAAGGGTCGGATCTTCCGGGTGTTCGAGTTTCTGCGGACCGCCGAGCGCGGCGGACCCACCGACATTCGTGCCATGTGCTCTCGGGTCGCGGCCGAGAGCCGCAAGCCCGGGCTCACCGTGGTCCTGAGCGATTTCTACGATCTCGAGGGCGCGTTCGAGGGGCTCAACATGCTCCGCGTTCGCAAGCACGAGCCCGTCGCGGTGCAGATCATCGATCCCGCCGAGGCCGATCCCACCCACTCGGGCCTTCGGGGTGACGTCCAGCTGGTCGACGTCGAGGGCGGGGTGCATCGCGATGTCACCTTGTCTGCGCGCTCGCTGACGGCCTACGCCGAGGCCCACCGTCGGTTCTGCGAGCAGCTGGAGGCCAGCTGCCGCTCGCGGGGAATCTTTGCGACCCAGGCCTCGCTCGACGTGCCGTTCGACGACATGGTCCTGCGGCTGTTTCGGCAGGGAGGCATCCTGCGATGAGCTTTGCCGGCTGGACCCTGCTCCAGATGTGGCCACTGTTCGCCATCGGGGCGGCCGCGATCACGGGGCTGTACCTGCTGCGAATGCGACGGCGCCAGATCGTGGTGCCGTTCGCGGCGCTGTGGGAGCGGGTCACCCGTGACAGCGAGAGCCGCAAGCTGTGGCGCAAGCTGAGGCGGCTGTTGTCGTGGCTGCTGCAGCTGGTCGTGCTCGCGCTGGTCTGCCTGGCGCTGGGCGATCCGCGGCCCGACGTGTGGCTACGCGACCCGGTCAGCCTGGCCATCGTCATCGACACCTCGGCGAGCATGGCGGGGCCGGCTCCCGATGAGCCCGACACCACGCGGCTCGATCTGGCGCGTCGTCGGGCCGAGCAAGAGATCCTCAACCTGGGTCCCGCCGACCGAGCGGTGGTCATCGGCGCCAGCGAAGAGGTCGCGGTGGCGGCCCCGCTGTCGAGCGACCCCGCGGTGCTGATCCCCGGGCTGCAGCGCCTGCAACCCCGCTACGGGGAGTCCGACCTCGATCGCGCGCTGGCCCTGGCCAGTCATGTGGTCTCCGAGCGAGCGGGGCCGCGGATCCTGGTGCTCACCGACGGCGCCCTCGACCCCGCCGCGATCGAAGCCCTCGAGGCGTGCGCGGCCGGACCGGTGGCGTGCGAAGTGGCGCGCGTGGGAGGCCCGAGCGACAACGTCGCCATCACGGCCTTCGCGGCACGCCGCTACCCCTACGCGCGCGACAAGATCGAGGTGCTCACCGAGGTCCACAACCTGGGCGACACCCCCACCAAGGTGGTGCTGGAGGTCGAGGCCGACGATGCCCCCGTCGGCCGCACGACGCTGCGGCTGGAGCCCGGTGAGCGCAAGCGCGAGGTCCTGTCCGGGCTCGATGCCGCCCGCTCGCGGTTCGTGGCGAGGCTCTCGCAGGAACAGGGTGACCAGGCCCCGTTTGGTCTGCCCCACGACGACGAGGCCTACGCCGTGGTTCCCCCGTTGACGCCGCTCGACGTGGTGTTGGTGACCGACGGCACCAACCTGTTCCTCGAGGCCGCGCTGCTGGTGCTCGACGACCACGTGCGGTTGACAGGGATGAGCCCGCAGGAGGCCCGCGAGGGTCGGCGCCCCGAGTTCGCCGAGGCCGACGTGGTGTTCTTCGACGTGGCCGACGAGGGCCTCCCGGAGACGCTGCCCGCGACCCACGTGGTGATGTTCGACCCCTGGCGGGCCGAGACGTCGCCCTCCCCCATCGAGAAGAAGGCCGACGTCGTACGGCCGTTCCTCACCGAGCAAGACCGCGGCCACCCGGTGCTCGACCACGTCGTGATCAAGGACGTCAACCTGGCGCGAGGCACCACCCTGGCCACCATTCCCGGCGACCAGGTGCTGTTTCGAAGCCTGGGCGAGCCGATGGCCGTGCTCCGCGAGGCCCAGCACACCACGGTCGCGTTCGGCTTCGATCCTCGGCAGTCCGACCTGCCCATGCGCAGCGCGTTTCCCATGATGGTCGACAACCTCATCCGCTATTTCGAGCAGCGTGAGGCGGGGTTCGTGGCCAGCGTGCCCATTGGAACGCACCGCGAGCTGACGCTCGCCGACCTCGGCCTGGCGCCCGAGGGCGTCTCTCGGGTGGAGGTGCGCGGACCCGAGGGCGCCGTGATGGTGCTGCCGGTCGAGCGCGGCCGCTTCCGACTTCGCGCGCTGGTGCCGGGCTTTTACGCCATCGAGGCCCTGGACGGACCACTGGCGGGTTCCTCGGTCGAGCTGGCCGTCAACGCCGCCAACCTCCACGCCTCCAACCTCCACGATGCCCTGACCGCACAGTCGCTCCCCGAGGCCTCCCAGGCCCCTGCGGCGGCGCCCGACAGCCCGCTGCCCCAGGGCCCGCTGTGGACGCTGGTGATGCTCGTCGTGGCCGTCCTGCTCGCCGCGGAGTGGGCCAGCTACCACCGGAGGGTGACCGTATGAGCGTGTGGCGTCGTCCCGCCGTGATCACCACCCTGGCGCTGGCCTTGGGACTGGGGGCCGCGCTCGCGCTGCTGTGGTGGGGCCCCAGGCCCGGAGCCATCACCGTGCCCCTGCCGCTGTGGCTGGCGCAGCAGCTGTCGGAGACCGGCGAGCGGGTGGCCGTACTCGCCCATCCCGAGGCGCTGTGGCTGATGCCCGTGGCCGTCCTGCCGATGTTGGTGGTCGCGCTGTCCAAGTCGCTGGTCGACCTGCCTCGGTTCCAGCTGGGGCTTCAGCTTCTGGCCCGCACGGCGTTGTTGCTGGCGGTCGCCCTGGCCCTCACGCTGCCCAGCCTCGAGAGCCCCATCCGCGGCAAGACCGTAGTCTTCGTGGTCGACATGTCCGACAGCGTGGACGACGGCCAGCTCGCCGAGGCGAGCAAGCTCGTGCGCGAGGGCCTCGCCCAGATGCAGCGCGAGCAAGAGCAGGATCTCGACCGTGAAGACCGTACCCGCTTGGCGCTGGTGACCTATGCCGAGCGCGCCTTCGTCCACGAGATCGAAGACGAGGCCCAGCTGTCCGATGCACTGACCCGGCCCACCGAGGGGGGTCTGGCCAGCGACCACGCGGGGGCCCTGCGCTTGGCCGCAGCGCTGGTCGATCCGGACACCGAAGGCCGCGTGGTGTTGGTGACCGACGCGACCGGCAGCATGGCCGAGCGCGAGGACCTGGCCGTCGCCGCCCGCGAGCTGGCCGCCCGTGGCATCGGCTTGCACTCGCGCTCCCCCGCCCCCGCGGCCCGCGAAGACGTGCTGGTCGAGGCCGTACACCTGCCCGACGAGCTCCGCGTGGGCCAGAGCTTCGAGGTACGGGTCGACGTGTTGTCCACCGCCCCGCGCACGCTGACCCTCACCCTCGAGCAAAACGGCGCCCCCAATGAGCTGGCGCCCTCGCTCGAGGTGGAGCTCCGCGGCGGCCCTCAGCAGGTCACCCTCCCCGCGCGCGTGACCGAGGCCGGGCCCGTGGTGTTCCGCGCCACGCTGGGCACCGAGGCTCTCGCGCCCGCCGACAATCGCAGCCCGCTCAACGACTCGGCCGCCGTGGCCGGCGAGGTGCGAGGCCGCCCCCGCGTGCTCCTGGCCGGTGACGGATCGGGCTCGGCGCTGGCTCGCGCCCTGCGTGCCGATCATCTCAACGTGGAGGCCGTCAATCCCAGCCAGCTCCCCACCGATGCCCAGGCCCTGCGCGCCTACGACCTGGTCATGGTGCACGATGTCTCTGCCGGCCGCGTCAGTGGAGCCTCGCGCCAGGCCATCACCCGCTACGTGGAGGACCACGGCGGTGGGTTCGTGATGATCGGGGGCGAGAACTCGTTCGGCGTGGGCGGCTGGGGCGGCACCGCCATCGAGCGACTACTTCCCGTGCGCTTCGAGGGTGAGCGCCAGCAAGAGCAGCCCAAGCTGGCGTTGGTGCTCGTCATCGACAAGAGCGGATCGATGAGCGCCGAGGACAAGCTCGACCTGGTCAAGGAGGCGTCCCGAGCCACGGCCCGCACGCTCGATCCCACCGACGAGATCGGGGTCATCGCATTCGACTCCAGTCCCCATGTGCTGGTGCGGCTGCAGCCTTCGTCCAATCGCATCCGCATCGCGGGCGACATTCGACGGCTCACCTCCGGCGGCGGCACCAATGCCCTGCCCGCGCTCCGCGAGGCCTATCTCCAGCTCGTGGGCAGCAACGCCCTGGTCAAGCACGTCATCCTGCTCTCGGACGGGCAGTCCCCCGAAGGCGGCATCAACCCGCTGGTCGGTGACATGCGCGACGCCGACATCACGGTGTCCAGCGTGGGCGTGGGCGCAGGCGCGGGCAAGGACCTGCTGCGACGGGTCGCAACCCGCGGTCGCGGCCGCTTCTACTACAGCCACGACGGCACCGACGTCCCGCGGATCTTCAGCCGCGAGACCCGAGAGGTCACCCGCAATGCGATCGTGGAGCGCTCGCTGCTGCCACGCGTCGCCAAGAACGTACAGGCGCTGCGCGGTCTCGACTTCGGGCGCGCACCGGGCCTGCGGGGCATCGTGCCCATCAAGTCCAAGCGCATGGCCGAGGTCTTGCTGCGGACGCACGAAGGCGACCCCTTGCTCGTGCGCGGCCGTCGGGGGCTGGGGCGAACGCTGGCGTTCGCCAGCGATGCCAAGGGCAGATGGGCCGCACGGTGGCTGACGTGGAGCGGGTTCTCCAAGTTCTGGAGTCAGCTCGCACGCGACACGATGCGTCAGGGCGCGACCTTGCTCGGCGGGGCTCGCATTGCCCTGCGTGCCGCCGCCGATCGAGGCGCCTATCGTGCAGTCGTCGATGTAGAGGCACCACGAGGATTCGCCAATGACCTGGTCGGCGAGTTGGAGATCATCGACCCCAATCTCGCCAAGGACGATCCTGCTCGCAGTCGCACAGTTCCCCTATCGCTATCAGCGCCAGGCCGCTACGAAGCGGACCTCCGCAACATCGAGACGGGTCAGCGACTGGTGAAGGCCAAGCTCTACGATGAAGGCCAGACTCCGCGTCGACTGGCCGCTGAAGCCGTTGCCCAGGTGTCGGTGCCGTATCCCGCAGAGCTGTCTAACGGCCAGCTACGCCCGGATTCGAGCGCGCTGGCGGGCCTGTCGGCCGGCACCCACGAAGGCGAAATTGGACCGTTGTTGGAGACACCGGGACAAGCCGATGGCCGTACCCGCGATAAGCCACTATGGCCATACGTGTTGTGGGGTTTGGTGGTGCCGCTATTCGTCTTCGACCTATTGTTGCGTCGCATTGCACTGGGTCGACGTCGAATTCAGGCATGA
This sequence comes from Deltaproteobacteria bacterium, assembly GCA_022601155.1. Classification (GTDB taxonomy): domain Bacteria; phylum Myxococcota_A; class Polyangia; order Nannocystales; family Nannocystaceae; genus Paraliomyxa. Next base: position 9,692 of record JAHZJA010000148.1, read on the forward strand.
ATTACACCGCACCCTGCACCACACGTGGGGTGAGGTCGTAAGGCTCGATTTGGTCCGGTAGGTGGCGGACACGGCCATAAGGGTTCACCTTATCAGAAGCAATGTCTTCGCTTCCCCGCGTAGGCGGCTGGCCACTGGTCGGTGCTCTCCCTGGATTCGTTCGTAATCCAATCAACATTCTCACCCGCGCACGCGAGCTCGGGCCAGTTTGTCGGGTGAGCCTTGGCCTCATCGATGCCATCGCCGTGAGTGACCCAGACCTCGCCGACGAGGTCATGCGCAAGAACCATCGCCGCTACTCGAAGGA
>JAHZJA010000149.1 GCA_022601155.1 Deltaproteobacteria bacterium
CCGTGCAGCTGCGCTACCAGCTGGACGGCAAGAAGACGTCCACCCTGTACACCAATGGCGTGAGCGTCACGCCCGTGCCTGGTGGCGTCCTCACCGTCACCCGGGGGGCTTCGAAGGACGAGAACATCCTGTGCTTCTTCTCGAACGAGGATCTGCAGGTCCTCGACAAGAAGAAGCCGCCCGTCGCCACCTACTCCTACGCCCTGAGCACGGAGGGGGTGACCGCGTCACTCGATCTGAGCCGCAGCATGGCGACGGTCGTCAACAGCGTCGATCCCAACCCGGGGAAGAACGCCGGCGATGTGCCCTATGTCACCGGTGTCCGTCTGGTGGTCACCATCAAGGACACCTCCCAGAACCCCTCGACCGGCATCCAAGTCCTGGAGTACACCCTGGGCAAGAACTACGAGCCCACGCTGGTGTCCACCGAGCCCATGCGGGTCGACGCGAGCACGAGCATCAAGACGAAGTACCCGGTGGCCCAGACGGCCGTGGACGGTCGGGTGTACGTCTCCTTCTATGAGCACGACGACGGCCAGACCTACATGAGTCAGTTCGTGCGCAAGGGAACCGGCAAGTACGGGCAGACGGTGGCATGGGAGTACGACGAAAAAGTCGACGCCGACCTCACCCCGGAAGGCAGTCTGCCCATCGAGCCCTGGAGGTCACCCACCCTGGCGTTCCTGCCGGCGTCCGACGACAGCGGCATCGTCGACCAGGGCTCGAACGGCACGCCGGGACCCGGCAGCGTGCAGGTCTCCGTGGCCGAGAAGATCAGTGTCGTCTACGGCACCGGCGGGCTGTCGATCGCCTCGAAGGCCTTTGGCTACGTCTGCCGACGGCAGATGGATCCCATTCCCGCGATCGACGTGCCCCCCGTCCTCCTGGGCGTGGCGCGGGGGGGGCCGCCCCTGTCGAACGGCGTCCTGCAATCGATGGGCGAGTTCGGGGCGTCCGTCTCCTCGACGACATCCATCGAGACGACCCAGACGGCGACCCGGGGCAGCACCGCCACCACTGCCTACAGCGCGTCGTTGACTGTGGGCGGTACGGTGACGGTGGGCGCGAAGGTCGGAAACGACGAGTTCTACGTCGAGAAGAACGCGGGGGTCAGCATCAGGCTGTCGTCCCAGTACTCGTACCAGAGCGTGATCCAGACCTACGAGTCGGTGTCGGTCACCAACCACATCAGCCCGTCGTCCAAGCCAACCCGGCGAGGACCGGACGGCAACCATTGGGTCCGTCCGTCGGGCACCGCCTACCTTCTGAAGGCCGACATCATCGGCTACGCCTACTACTTCGCCGGTGCGGGTGTGGATGAGCCGGGCAACCTCGACCTCCAGACCGGACTCCCGGAGGATGCGGCCGTCCTGTACGACTACACGGCGACCAATCCCTACATCCAGAGCCTGAGCTTCGACATCGACAAGGGGGCCATTCCCGGCGTGCTGTCGACCTACGCCACCCCCGAGCACATCTCGGCCCTGGATGCGCTTCCGACCTTGCCCTTCGTGGGGGGGAGTCGGCCTCAGCTGTCGTGGAACGAGAGCTCGGGCAACGATGTGAACGTGGACGTCGCCTTCGAGGAAAGCAGGCGGAACATCAGCCGGAACGCCTGGAGCATCAGCTCCACCGTGCGGACCTTCTGGAACAAGAGCATCAAGGCCGGCATTCCGTCTGCTTCGGTGGAGGTCTTCGCCGAGCTCGCCCTTGCCTACGACTACGCGGAGGAGATCGAGCAGGGAACGGCCGAAACCTTCCGTCTGGGCGCAACCATCGACATGGACGGCCACCTCGGGGACAGCGACCTTCAGTCCTACGTCTCGCAGGTCTACTTCATCAAGCCCATCGACGGGTCGAAGCAATCCCGGACGATGACGGCAGAGTGGATCGAGGAGCTGAAGGCCTACCCCACGCCGAGCAACGACGTGCTGGTGGGAATGCTCTGCGACCCCGACGGACAGTCCCGGGTGGTGGGCTCCAACCCCTTCTTCGTGGACTACTCCGTCGTGGGGCTCATCCCGAGTGATTTCCAGGACCCGGTGCCGCCGTTCCAGGCATTGGCCGAGGCGGTCGAGGAACAGGACGAGGACGTGTCCCAGGCCGACGGTGCCTTCGCTGTCCAGGCCGCCGGCCAATCCGAGCTGGGCCACGCCTGACTCCTCGCGAACGTACGTCAACCGACGAGTCCCCTGTGGCTCGTCGGTTGACGTAATTCCCCCTCGATGATCGTACCTCGCCGTGGCCCGGGTCACGACACTCCAGGACCTGTGCAGTGCTGCGCAGCTGCGGCTCAGGACATGGCGTGGAGATCGTGTTGCATTTGGCCGCGGCCCCAGTTTGGGTGCTGCGATGTGACACCCAATGGAAAGTTGGAACGTCGAGGCGCACGGTACGAGACACCAACGGTCGCGGCGGAGCGCGATTGACATACGCCATTGCTCGGAGGAGCTGCGTCGCCGAGGTACCGGCGAATCTCCGTGTCACCGGGTGCAGCCGACGAAGACACACTCGACGATTGACTGCGTTTCGACTCCGTGGCGCAGGCGCCGGGGCGCCCGAGAGCTTTCGCTGCCTCGGGCGTCACGCGGGGAAGTACAGCTCGACGATGGCGTCGAGCGAATCGCGAGCCTGTTGCGCGTGGGTCTCGTCCCACACATCGCGCCACAAGTTGTACCAACCGAACCCATAGTCTGGGTTGCCACCCTCGGTTGGACGCCCCGGGTAGACTTCCTCGTAGTGTGCGTTGAACGCTGCGTTGTCCGCGGGGATGAGCTCGCGATAGCGTTGGAGCTGCTCCTTGATGAGTGGTGACGCTGCCAAACCCCGTGCCTCGATCGCCTCCTTCAGCGCGGCTGGATCGACGGGGTGAATCCCCCAAAAGTGGATGAGCGGGGTCAGGTCCGCGTCCGCCGCGACCGACATTCGAAGGATTCGATCGTCGACCGCGTCGAGGACGGCGGGCTGCTGGTACAGACCCGGCTGATAGTCCAGGTGCTCGAGCCGGAAGAAGCCCGTGAATGCATCCCAGCCGAACAGCCGCGCCACATCCGCGTACTTCGCATAGCCGCGAGCCTGATAGCGGATCTCATCCAGCGTGGTGTTGCTGTGGTTCATCTCTTGGCCGTTGCGGAAGCCCTCCGTGATCATCCAGTGCACCGCGGCCTGGTCCGGTGTGTATCCCACGCCCGGGCCGTCCGTGGGGGCCGACCGGGCGAAGGCCTCGTCGAAGTCCACCCCGAACTTCTCGCTCAGGACGTACGCCATTGGGAAATTCACGATCGCCTCGGTCTCGCCGCGGAACATGGTGGGCAGCTGAGCGTGGCCGAGCTCGTGCATCTCGAGCTGTTGGACGGGGGCGGTGAAGTAGTAGTGATTGGTGGTCCCGTCTTGGATGTCCTGCGGATCGAAGCTGAAGTTGGTCTGTGGATATCCGATGCCTCCCGCGCCATGCCGAATCCACACGTCGGGCTGCATATACAGCACGACGTCG
>JAHZJA010000150.1 GCA_022601155.1 Deltaproteobacteria bacterium
CCGAGGAGGCGATGCATGCTGCGGTTGCGGCGGCGCAGACGGCCCGTCACGATGTCGTCGAGGCCGACGCGTAGATCGACCTGGTGCACCTGGTGGGTCGGCGCCGCCGCTACGAGGAAGCGCTTCGCTACGCGCGCTTTGCCGAGGCTGCGCTGGCTCGGATCGGGTCCCCTCCTCAGACCGTGGCCCGACTGCTCGCCAGCCGCGGCACCGTGCTCGTGGCGACGGGACGGACCGAGGAGGGGCTGGCGGAGTACCAAGCGGCGCGGGCCATCGATGTCGAGCTCTACGGCGAGGGGGACCAGGCGGGGTTGGCCACCGTGCAGCACATCGGCGCGGCACAGACCCGGCTGCGGCGCTACGCCGAGGCCGAGAAGACCTTCGCGCAGGGGCTGGCCTACGCCACAGAAGCGGTCGGTACCCAGCACCCCACCACCGCGAGATTTGCGATGTCGTACGGAGGCATCTTGGCGCAGCTGCGGCGGTACGACGAAGCCCGGCCGCACTTCGAGGCGGGGTTGGCTACCCGTCAGGCCGTGTTGTCGCGCGATGATCCGGAGTTGGCCGCCGCCCACCGTGCGTTCGCGGTGTTCGAGTCCAACCAGGGGCGGTATGCGCAGGCCGATGAGCATCTCGCGGCCGCGGTCACTGTGCTCGATCGGCGTGAGCCCCCCGATGCCGACGAGTTGGTGAGCACCCTGGTCGAGCGGTGCTCGACCCGCTATCGCCTGGGTGAGATCGACGAGGCGTGGGACCACTGCCTCCGCGCCCGCACGGTCGCCGAGGCGCAACCACGGCCGGAGCCGGTCGGGCACTTCACCAGCGTCAACCGGCTCGCGATCATCGCCAAGCGGCGCGGTGAGCCGGAGTCGGCGCACGCGTTGCGGGTCCAGGCGATCACCATCGGCGAGCAGGCATGGGGTCCCAGCAACGCGCGCCTGGCCGATCCGTTGCTTGGCGCGGCGTCGATCGACATCGAGCAGGGGCGAGCGGAGGCCGCGGTGCCGCGCCTGCGTCGGGCGGCGGAGCTGCGTCGTGCCGACGGCACCGCCCACGGCCAGCTGCCCTACAACCACCTGTTGCTGGCGCGAGCCCTGGCCGAGCGTGAACCCGCCCAGGCGCAGACGCATGCACAGCAGGCATGGCGGCTGGCGGAGGAGGGGGGGAACGCGGATGTCCGGACCCTGACCGCCGCCTGGCTGCGCGAGCGTGCCCTCCCGCTGCCGCAGTGAGTGATGGCAGGGCGGCCGGCCTGCGACCCGGTGGTAGCGTGCCCGCGGTGCCTGCTGTCGTGACCTCGAAGCGCAAGCGGCTCGGCCGTCGCCTCGCGTTGGCCTGGTTCCTGTTTTCCGTCGCGCTGCTGGTGTGGCCGATATTTCCCTGGGTCGGGAACTACGTGTACCCGCGTGTATTCGGCATCCCCTGGTCACTGACCTGGGTGTTGCTGGTCATCGCGGCCAACTTCGTCGTCTTGCTCGTGTTGCATCGGTGGCGGATCGTCGACGATGTCGAGCCACCTTCGACAGAGAAGCACGAGCGGGGCGAGCCACCGCGAGCGGAGCGTGCGGAACGAGGAGCGTCGGAGTGAAGCCGCTCGCGCTCGCAGTGGTGCTCGGGTACCTCGTGCTCACCGTCGTGATGGGCATCGTGGCCGGGCGTCGCGGCCGAGACGACCCCACCGATTTCGTCGCGGGCGAGCGCTCGTTCGGGCCCGTGGTGATGTACTTCGTCATGGGGGCGACCATCTTCTCCGCCTATGCCTTGCTGGGCACCCCGCAGCGGGTGGTCGCCAAGGGCTCCGATGCGTTCTATGTGCTGGCCTACGGAGCGGTCGGCCTGGTGCCGCTGTTCTTTGTCGGTGCGCGGGTGCGGAGAATCGGCGCACGCCAAGGCTTCATCACCCAAGCCGAGCTCGTCTCGGCGCGATTCGAGAGCACCCGGGTCAGCACGTGGATGGGCATCGCCTCTGTGGTGTCCTTCGTTCCCTATCTCGTCATCCAGCTCAAGGGCGCGGGGTTGGTCATGGCCGCCGTCACCGGGTGGCCTTCGTTTTGGGGCGCCGGGCTCGTGTACGCCACCGTGCTCATCTACGTGCTGCGCGGCGGCGTGCGTGGCGTGGGGTGGACCAACGTCGTGCAGGGCGTCGGCATGCTCATCGTCGTGTGGGTCCTCGGCTTGTGGATACCCACCGCCCTGTACGGATCCGTCTCCGGCATGTTCGACCGTGTGCTCGCCGAGGCGCCCGAGTACCTCACCTTGCCCGGCCCCGATGCCCTCACCCCGATGTCCCGGTACAGCTCCGAGATCATCGTGTCGATCCTGGGGCTGTCGATGTGGCCCCACGTCTTCATGAAGTGCTTCACCGCCCGCAGTGCGCGCTTGGTTCAGCGATCGGTCGTCTGGTACCCGACCTTCTTGTTCTTCTTGGTGCCGCTGTTGTTCCTCGGCTATGTCGCCGTGCTCGAAGGGGGCCCGGCCGACGACTCCGTCTTGCTGTGGCTGGTCGATCTGCTCGCCCACCACCCTGTGCATTCCCTGCTGTTCGCCTTCGTGGCCTTCGCCATCCTCGCCGCATCGATGTCGACCGGCGACGCGCTGCTCCACGCCGGAGGCTCGATCCTCGTGCGCGACGTCCTCCTGCCGTGGTCCCACGGCAGCGCCGGTCGACGATGGATCGAACGTGCGCGGGACCGCAGTATCTTGCCCACGCCTCCACAGCCCGGCGCGCCGCTGGCCGAGGACGAGCGCGGCCAGACACGAGGCATCCGTCTGGTCGACGTTGGGCTCGCGGTGGTCAGCTGGGGCATGCTCGGGGTGATCGACTCGGTCTCGATCGTAGACCTGCTGCTGCTGGCCTACACCGTCCCGATCCAGTTCCTTCCGCTCGTCCTCGCCGGTTTGTACTGGCCGCGTGCCAGCCAACGTGGTGCCGAGGCCGCGCTCGCGGCCGGGCTCGGCACCGTCATCGTCATGTTCGCGCTGCAGCACTGGGCCCCCGAGCTCGCCGCCTGGCTCAATCCACTGGAGCTGGAACTCGGGGCACTGGGCTTGGTCGCGAACGTGAGTGCGTTGGTCGTGTGCTCGCGCTGGGGGCCGGCGCCGTCGGAGGAGACGCTGCGGCGCTTCGAGCTACGGTGATGGGGTCCAGGCGTCTAGTCTATCCATCGCTTCATGATATGTATCAGCTTCTTCGACCAGTTCGATGGGGCGCGGCACTGTTGCTCGCTGATCCGGGATGAAGTAGTCATTCGAGGTCTGGCGGTGCTTCCGCAGGTTCGTCGTCCGAGTACTCGAATGCACGAAGAATCGTGGCCGTCAGGACCATCGCAGCTTGAAAATCTTGAATCGAAATTTCTGGTTCTTCTACTTCGAAATCCGTCGGGACGTTGGGGGCATGAGATAGAGCTTCAAATACGGCTGAGATGGAGGACTGAGCACCTTTGGTGCTCAGCCCTTGCCACCGACTCGTCGCTCGATACTCCACGTTGTCGGCCAATCCACATGCCTCCGGGCTGCTGGAGCTGTTGATCAGAAGTGCGGCGCGCAGGCGCTCAGACATCTGCGCCAGGTCTGGGTCGGGCTGCTTTGACACCGCCGCCTCAAGTAAGACTTCGGTTAGAATGCGCTTGTCGCCTGCCATCGTGATCTCGTCCTTATGGCTCTCCTGTGGCTCTGAAAGCCTGGAGAGACCGGATACGCGATGCGATCATTCTTTCCTTCGCCTCGGTTGGATATTCAGCGCTGACGTTTTGGTCGCGTGACTCCCATTCGAGGGAGTTGAGTATCCAGTACGCAGCGTGTACGGCCGCGCGGCCTTGCGCTGGAGTGAAACCTGCCGGCGCCAGTAGATCGCTTAGAACAGAGTGGTCGAGATTGCCGACTCGACTGATGAATTCAGTGAGGAGCAGACCCGATTGTCTCAGGGCAAGGCCCTGGACGGTTCGGGCGCCAGCGTTGGGGGTGGATGACTCGAACTCGTACGATGCGTATTCCACCCTTTCGGATCGTTCGGAGTCCATCAGTACCTCGAGTGTCTCTCGGATTTTCTTCGTGGATCTAGCGTGGCTTTCTTGATCGAGTTCTTGACTGCCCAGCTCTTGGAGCAAAGTGATGAGGTCTCTCGATTTCGAGTCACTCATCGGCACTTCCTCCTTCTCTTGGGCTTGGTTTGTGAGCCGGTAATCCTTCCGTTGATGCGTCGGTTGAGTTCGTCCAGCAGATTGGTGCCCACTCCGAAGGAACCGGGTTCGTTTGACTTTAGCAGCACTCTGTTCGGGGCTCCAGACTCGCTCACGGCAGTGTCGAAGTCTACTCCGTTGCTCTTGAGCCAGGCAAGCGTGCCGTCTTCCGCCTCGATGTCCAACCTCCATTTGGGGCGGGTTTGTCCGCTCAGTCGCTTTTCCCCGCCGACCACCGTAATCCACTTCGCGCCCTTGCTCACGTTGCTACCGTGAGGGCGGCGATTGAGTTGGCCGTTGCCGTCCAGATTGCTTGCTGACTGCCGAGCCTCCGCCTCGGAAACGAATCGGAAGAAGTTCTCACTCAGGCCGAGAGGATCAATCCGTGTTTGGGGGCTGGTGGCGTACTCATAGAGACCTAGACCACCCTCCAGGCCGATCGGATCCTGGCTGATGTAACCGCCAACATCGGGCGAGAAGTACCGAAACCGGTTGTAGTACAGCCCGGTCTCCTCGTCCGCGTACTGCCCGGCGAATCGCCACGGACAAAGCGCGGCGTCTCCCGAAGCGGCCAAACCTCCCCAGTTGTCGAGGTGCGCTTGCCAGCGCGGGTCACCGTGCTCATCGAGGACGCACAGCGGTGCATCCCGATGGTCACAGACCACGCTGTCGAGGCTTTGGTCGGTCAGCCGCGCGGCGGGGGCGAAGGAACCGTCTTCGAAGATCCAGCTGACGAGGCCTGGTGCTTGCGGTGGCCCGCGCGGGGTGCGGGTGGAGAGGTCGGTGTCGACGCTCATCGGACGGTCGTCGCTGGTCGTGGCGACGTCCTCATCCACCTCGTGAACGAGGCAGTTGCGATCCCAGATCCAGCGCCTCCGGCGTCCACCCACCTCCTTGCTCAGCCGTCGCCCGAGAGCATCGTAGGTGAAGCGCACGCACTCGCCATCGGGTCGCTCGACCTCGGCCAGCCGCCCCGCGCCATTCCAGCGGTACTGCCACCGACCTCCATCCGGATCCTCGCGGGTCTGCAAGTTCCCCTCGGGGTCATAGGCGTACGTGTGTACGCCCGCAGCGGTCTGCACGCGACGTACGTCTCCGGACGCTCCGTACTCGCGGTCGCCTCGGTCTCGGGTCCGGAACAGGTTCCCGACCTCGTCGGGCACGCGGAGGTCGAGCGAGTCGTCGGGGTAGGTGGTCGATACGAGATGGCCGCGGGCGTCGTGCTCGAACGCCTGCGCACCCTGACCGACCTCGAAGATCTCGTCGAGCCGGTCGTCGACGCCCCACCGATATCGCCGACCTCGCGCGGGCTTCCGCGACGGATCGTCGCCCTTGCCCATCAGGTGGGTGGTCGGGCGCCCGAGCACGTCCCTCCACCACTGGCTACGCGCGCCGCCAGGCAACACTCGCTCGACTTCGAGTCCGAGCGCGTCGCGGCGAAAGCTGGCCTCCCACGTCCGTTCGCCCTGCGTGGCCCAGTGCCGGACGACGTCGCCCATCGCATTGCGCTCGAGCGCCTGCCGTAATCCCAGGGACGTCTGCATCCCGACGCGACGGCCCAAGTGGTCGTGCTCCGACTCCACCCATTGCGTCCCTTGCCACTCCTTGACCACCCGACCGCCGGCGTCTCGCTCGAGCCGGACGTGAACGTGGTCGTTGTTGGCCTCGATGAGCTCGCCATCGTCGTCGTAGACGAACCGTTCCGTCGTTCCGTCCGAATGCACGACCTCGGTCACGCGACCAACCACGTCGTAGTCGAACGTGGACCAGCGCTTGAGCCCTGGACGAAACACCTTGGTCACACGGCCGACGGCGTTGCGCTGGTACAGCCGCCGCCCACCGTCGAACCCGAACTCGGCGCTGATTTCGCCCGTCGGGTCGCGCTCGAGGCGATAGCGGTGACCCTTCTCGTTGATGACGGCGGTGAGCTGTTGTTCGGTGTCGTACTCGAGGCGAACGGTGGTCCCTCCGATGGTGCGCGTGGCGACCTGGCCCATCCCGACGTATTCGAATCGATAGTCTCGGAGCCGATCATGGGCGCGCACCAGACTGCCCTCGGGGTCGTGCTCGAACACGCGAACGTTCCCATCGGGCTCATCGACCCGCACGATCCGGCCATGGGCGTCGACCGTCCTGCGTTGCACGTTGCCTTTGGCGTCGATGACAGCCACCACCCGTCCCAGAGCGTCGTATCGCCACTCGTTGCGGGTGCCGTCGGGGTGCTCGAGCGCGCAGATGTTTCCGGCGGCGTCGTGCTCGAGGCGGGTGAGCCGGCCGACCGCATCCTCGACGGATGCGAGCCGGCCGTGTTCATCGTAGGCATACCGGGTGGCGTGGCCGAGCGGGTTCTGTTGACTGACGATTCGGCCGTCGCGGTCGTATGACCAGCGCCACTGCCCGCCCTTGGGGGTCCGAATCCACACTGGATCGTCGTGCTGGTCGTACTGGAGCTTGGTGACGGCGCCGTCCGGCCCGATCTCCGCGATTTGATTGCCGCGGTCGTCGTACCGGTACCGGGTCGTGTTGCCCAGGGCATCGATCTCGGCGGTCTTGTGGAGGGCGTCGTCGTACTCGAACCGAGTCTCCTTGCCCCGGGGATCGATGATCTTCGTGATCAGCCCAAATCCGTCCCGCTCGTACGCGGTAGAGGCTCCCAGAGAGTTGGTGACGATCGTTCGGCGGTTTTGTTGGTCGTAGGTGAGGACATGGTCGAGGAGCCCGCCGTCACCCCACGTCCGCACACACCGAGCCATCGGCCCCCAGCCGTCGTAGGCGAAGTAGAACCCGAGCCCGTTGCGATCGGTCTCGCGTACCATCAGGTGCCGGTCGTACTCGAAGCGAACGGGCTTGCCCGCCGCGTCGTAGGCCTCGATGAGATCACCCTCGTCCGAGTAGGAGAATGCGGCGTGCTGCCGCATGCCCTCGCCATCGGCTGCGGGCAGCCATACTCGCTCCAGCCGTCCGTGTGGTCCGTGCTCGAACTGGACCCGTCGTCCTGCGGAGTCGACGACTTGCGAGAGCCGAGCGTCGGTGTCGTACTCCAGCGTGATCTGGTGACCCTGGCGGTCGCGGATGCGGTGGAGTCGCGACAACCCGCGGTCTCGATCTTGGGGGCTTTGGCCTGCGACGGGCCCGAACTCCTTGGTGGTGCCGTCGTGTGCCTCCAACTCCCAACGAAATCCGCCGAGCGACCGCAACGTGAGCCGATGGATGGGGTCGTGGACGCTGTCGCCCTTGCGCATGACGTGCTCGGGGAGGTCGAACGTACCGAACTCCAGCTCGCGACCGTCCTCGGTCAGCACGACCACGCAATGGGGCTCGATCCACAGCTGTTGGTCGAGCGAGTGACTCCAGCCGTACCCCAACGGGGAATCGCGGTCGCAAAACCCGGAGCGATAGCGACGTGACAGCTCCAGTGGAATCGGCCCCGGCAGTTCGAAGTCGGACCAGGTGGTGAACATGACGCCGTTGGCCACGTTGACGGGGTGCCCGGTGACGAAGCAGGCCGCATCGTGAAGGAACTGCCGAACACGAGAAGGCTTGTCCCCGATGGCGTTGTGGAGCTTGCGGGCGGTCCACTTGTTGCGCACCGCCTCGAGGCCCACGGCCATCAGGAGCATGAACCAATCGGGGACGGGCGGACCCCCCACCTCGACGACATTGGGCGAGGGGATGGTGGGAATGACGACGGCGGTCGGGAGCCTCACGGGGTCGGAGCACGACAGGGCGATCTCACCCACACGGACCGCGTGGCTGCCCCGGAAATCCACCGTCTTGGAGCCGAACAGCAGCATGGCGTCGCCCGGCGGAGGCATGGGCA
>JAHZJA010000151.1 GCA_022601155.1 Deltaproteobacteria bacterium
ACCACCAGCACCGGGGGGAGCACCGCTACCGCCACGATGTCGGCCACCACGAGCGGCACGTCGGGCACGGGGGGCGCCAGCATGGGAGGCTCGGCCGACACGACGGCGGGTCCGCCACCAGGCACGACCACGGGCGAAGCGAGCACGTCCAGCGGGGCAGACTCCACGACGGGCACCGGGGTAAAATGCGGTGAGTCGGCGCGGCCGACCAGCGATTGCCCCGCGGGCAGCTGTGATGCCTGTACGCGTGGCCTGTGCGAGTTCAATTGCAACGGTGCGGAGGCGTGCATCGACTTGACGATCACCTGTCCGCCGGGTGTTCCGTGCGAGGTGGTGTGCGCGGGCCCGGAGGCCTGCGCCGGCGCGACCATCGAGTGCTCGGCGCAACACGACTGCAACGTCCGATGCTTTGGCGATCAAGCGTGCGAGAGCACCACCATCAACTGTGGCGGTGGTGTGTGCTCGACGGTCTGTGTCGGCTCGGAAACCGCGTGTGCCGACCTCAACTTCATCTGCGGCACCAACGACAGCATCATCACCTGCAACGGCTCACCGGCGGAAGAGCCGAGGCCACAGGGAAACTCGGATCCGTGCACGTGCGGAACCGACAGCTGCGAGCCGAGCAAGGGCGAAGGAGACAGCTGATCGTCCACGATGCCCACGGTGTGCCCCGGCGCACCAGCCCACCACGACCGAGGTCCTCGGCGACGGAGGGTGATGGTGGTCACGAGACAGCACCGAGCTGGGGCGCTAGTTCCAAACTCGATGCGAGTCTCCGTAGCGCTCGTGGCACTCCTGGTTGGCGGTGTCGCGCTGGGTTTTTGGGCCGGGCGGGTGACTGCGGCCACGGCTTCACCTGCGCCAGGAGCCGCGGCGGTGGCTGCCTCGGTCGAGCTCAGCCCTCGCGCCCAGCGGACGGCCCAGGGGTTGGTGTGTGCCACGCTCGACCGGCGCTCGACCTCATCGGGCCCGTCGTGCGAGGCGGAGGTTCTCCGCACGCAGTGGTGCCAGGCGCAGCTGGACCAGTGCCAGGGCCAACGCCGTGCCGTCCGTCAACCATGGCCCGCGGCGTCGTCCTCGGAGTCGCCCGAGCGCTGGGCCGATGCGGTGGAGGAGGCGCTGGCCGAGTGCGCGCTGGGGGCGGAGCTCGAGCTGGTCGAGTGCAGCGAATACCCGTGCGTCGCGGCGCTGCGCCCCGATGACCCGTCGCTCGACGAGTCACAGCGCGAGCAGGAGATGCACCGGTTGATGGATGCCGCGCGTGGCTGCCAGCCGCTGCGCAAGTCGTTCGGGCTCGCCGACGAGGGGCAGGACGATGCGCTCGACGTGTACCGCCTCGACGCCCGTTGTGGTGACGGGCGCGAGTCGTTTTTCGTGCTCTCGGCGCTCGACCCCCAGGGGCCTGCGTATGGGCTGCTGTCGACCGACAATCGTGACGAGCTGGATGACCGGGATTTCTCGCGCTGGCTGTACCGCCGCGCCGATGACGTCTCGGGCCTGTGGCCGTGCGCTCAGTAGGTTATTGTTCGGCGCGATGTCCCGGGACAAGGCTTCCGACCGGCTGTTTTGCGAGATCGTCGCGCTGCTCCTCATCGCCGACGCGGCGGTGACCGATGACGAGCGGGCGTTCCTCGAGCGCCTCTTCGACCGTTTCGGCTTCGACGCCGAAGATCGTGCCGCGGTGTTCGGCGCGGTGGACATCGGCCAGCCCATCGATGACAGGCTGGCGCGCCTGCCCGACGATGCGAAGGCCGAGCTGCTCACCGAGCTCGAGGCGGCGGCGATCGTCGACGGCGAGCGCGGCCGCGGGGAGCAGGAGATCATCGAGGACGTGCGCCGTGCGATCGCGGCCCAAGGCTGAGCGGTTCGTCATGGCCCGCCCGTGCGCGCGCCGATGGTGACCGACGCCGACTCCCGTGCTGCAGGGCCTGCGCCCGCCTTGGATGCGTCGAGCCGTGCCGAGGTCGTGTTGCCGTGCCCCGAGCTGGCGCTCACCGTGGAGTGGTTGCGCCAGCGGCTGGGGTTCGAGCTGCGGATGGTCATGCCGGCCGATGATCCCGCGGTCGCCGTGATGCAGGGACACGGGGTGCGGCTCCGCCTCGAGCGAGCGGACCAGCCGACCGATGCGACCCTCCGGATCGCCTGCCAACGTCCCGAAGCGGTGGCCGACGGCGCGAGGGCTCTGGTCGGTCCGGGAGGGCTGCGCGTACAGCTGGTGGATGCGTCCCCTGCCGTCGCCGTGCCTGCGCTGCAGCCGTCGTGGGTGGTCAGTCGTCTCGCCGATGCGCAGTGGGTGACCGGCCGCGCCGGCATGCGCTACCGCGATCTCGTTCCCGATCGCCAGGGGGGGAGGTACATCGCTTCGCACATCGTCATCCCCGATGGTGGGCCGGTCCCTGATTACGTGCACTTTCACCGGGTGCAGGCGCAGTTCATCTACTGCTTGGATGGCTGGGCGCGTCTGGTCTACGAGGATCAGGGCCCTGCGTTCGTGGTCAACGCTGGTGATTGCGTGCTCCAACCGCCGGGGATTCGACATCGCGTGCTGGAGTGCTCGGCGGGCCTGGCCGTGCTCGAGGTGGGGTGCCCGGCGGTGCACGAGACGTGGACCGATCCGGTCATGACGTTGCCGACGCCGCAGGTGAGGCCCGGGCGGTTGTTCGAAGGGCAGCGATTCCATTGGCACCGAGCCGAGCGAGCGAGCTGGAAGGCGTCGCCATACGCAGGCTGGGAGATGCGCGAGACCGGCATTGCGAGCGCGAGCGTGGACCGGGTGGGCATCGTCGCTGTGCGCCCTCGCCTGCCGGGTGCAGCCATCGAGGCCGAGGGCCACCAGGGCGCACTCGGCCTCTACTTCGCGACCAGGGGCGCGGCGCGCATGCGGTGCGATGGGCGTCGTGCGGTCTCGATGGTGTCGCAGGACGCAGTGGTCGTTCCCGCAGGGTGCAGGCACGTGATCGACGACGCCTCGGAAGATTTCGAGATGCTCTACGTCACGGCATGAGCGTCGGGTGGCCTGAGACGCTCCGCGAAAATAGCCGGCCAGGCGCACGAGACAAGGCGCCCGGTCGGGGGACATCCTTGGTGATGGTGCTCCGACGTCTGACTCCGTGGTCGTGGATGGTGATCTTTTCGTGCGGCCCGTCGACACCCGTACCGGAACTGCCAACTCCACCCGGCTCGACCACGACATCGGGTGACTCGACCGGCGCCCCCGGCTCGATGTCGAGCGGCGACACGACTGCGAACGACGAGTCGGACACGGGTCTCCCCGAGCCCGGCACCAGCACCGGGCTCGACCAGGGGGAGCCCATTGCGGAGGCCGTCGGGCAGTGGCAGTGCACGGGCTACGGTGACCCGCTGGCCATGGCGATCGACGAGCTGCGGATCGAGCCCGCCTCGGTCGAGGGCATCGGCTGCGGTGCCAAGCTGGCCCCCGGGCCCATCCTGAAGGGCGACAATTGCAGCCCGCTGTCGATCGTCGACGGGCGCGCGACCATACGGCTGGGGTTCACGCTGCCGTACCCCAGCCTCGAGGAGTTCGGACCGATCGATCTGGAGTTCCGTGGACAGTACGACCCTGCCCTCGACCAGCTCACGGGGCAGATGTGGAACTCCGAGCTCGACGAGACCAACGACAGCATCTGCGAGCGGCTCGGAGCCTAGGCCACGGCGAAGCTCCATCGGGCTCGGCCGAGGTGCTCGTAGCCGGTCACGGCGCGGGCACCAGTCCTCGTATCCACCCGAGCCGTCCTTGTCGACGTGGTGATGGAAGGTCTGGATGAGGCGTGGGGCCGTTGCCGACTACCGTGCGTAAAACTCGACAATGAGCTGGGTGTCGACCTCGAGCAGTGCGTCGTGAATGGTTGGCACCGCGACGACGTGAGCCTCGGCGTTGCCATCGGTCCAGCGCAGCCACTGGGGTAGTCCCACGGCCGGGCTCGCGAGGGACTCCACGACGTACTGGAACTTGCGGGCTCGCTCGGTGAGCGCGATCACGTCGCCTTGCTTCGTTCGAATCGATGGGATGTCGACCCGGCGCCCGTTGAGCAACACATGGCGGTGGTTGACCAACTGCCGCGCGGCGGGGATCGTGGGACAAATCCCCAGCCGAAAGACCACGTTGTCGAGGCGCCGCTCGAGCATGCTGACCATCACGTTTCCTGTGATGCCCTTGGCGTTGTGTGCCTCCTTGTAGAGCCGACGCAGCTGCCGTTCGGTGAGGCCGTAGTTGAAGCGAAGCTTTTGTTTTTCGAGCAGCTGCATCGCGTACTCTGAAGGCCGCCGCCGCCGCGCCATCCCGTGCTGGCCAGGGCGTTGGGGCCGACGCTCGCGGCTCTTTCGCGTGAGGCCTGGAAGATCGGTGTCGAGCGCACGGAGCACGCGGACTCGGGGACCTGTGTACCGACTCATGACGCTGGTGTTCCTTTCGAGAGCTCGACGGCATGGTGTCGAACGCGGAGGCTATATCGTATTGATTTTGATTGTCAAAATTGTTTGTTGGTCAAGAAGAGTAAATTAGTAAAAATTATGGTGATTTACGTCTGGAATATCAATTTGAAAACAATTCTCATTTTCAAAAAATGAATTCAGGTGCTACGCCCTCTACGGTGACGTCGACGGCCAAGACACTTGGGTTCTCGCTGTTGGGGCTGGGTTTCGCGCTGGGGGTGGGCTCCACGTGGTCCTTGTCGCAGACCCCATCCACGCGTCGATCGCTGAGATCCGCTCCCCACGCCACCGGGCCGATCGCAGGACAACCGCGCCTGACTCGGGAGCAGGTGCGGCAAGACCTGGAGGATTGGTACGCGCGGTTGTTTGCGATTCACCCCGACCCGACCACTCGACTGTCGCGTGAAGAGCTCGCCGACGCCGTGGACTTGGCTGTGGCCCATACCCCCGAGACCATCGACCGCGCGACCTTCTTCGTGCTCGCCGCCAGCTTGGCCGCGGGTCTGGGTGACTGTCACACCGCGGTCGTCTCTCCGCCCGAGTTCAGCCACGCCCGGCTCCCGCTCGTCGTCGAACAGGACGCCCTGTGCCTGACCTCGACCGTGACTGGGGTTCCGGCCGGCAGCTGCCTTCGACGGCTGGGTTCCCACTCGGCACGCGACGTCCTGACGTGGTCGCGGCGGCTGGTGAGCGCACAGACCCCTCCAGGGATCGACCGCGCAGTGCCCAGGGTGCTGCCCTCGTTGCTTCACACCCTGGGCTACGGCACCGAGGTCCCGGCCGAGTTCATGACTCCCAGCGGGGCCGTTGTCGAGCAAGTGCTGCGGCCTCGGGAGCAGCCCGCAGTCTCGATTTCGGCCGCCACCATGGACCACCTGCCGGGCTCGGTGGTCCGCCTCACCGTCCGCACGTTCGCCGATGACCAGCGCGAGCAGCTGCTGGAGACGTTCGAGCGAACGTCCGCGTGGATCGCCACCCACCCCACCCGCGGGCTCGTCGTCGATCTACGCCACAATGACGGCGGCAACACCACGCTGGCCGAGACCCTCGTTGCCACCCTGGGCGGTGGTCGGCACCGCATGCTGGCCGCGAAGTACTGGAAAGTCTCCCAACCGATGCAGCAATACATCGCCCGTCAGGGCTACCCCGCGCGTGAGTACCTCGATGCCGAAGTCGGGACTGCGATCGTCACCAGCGTAGAGCCCACGGCTCCACTGCGCATGTCCACTCCGTTCGCGGGGACCACCGTGTTCCTCATCGGCCCCGGTACGTTGTCCGCCGCGATGATGCTGGCCGACGCGGTCGCGGAGTACGATCTCGGCATCTTGGTCGGGGAGCCGACCGCGTCGCCCCCAACCTATTTCGGAGAGATCTACGCCTACACCATGCCCAACTCGGGGCTGATGGCCACGATCTCCAGTGCTGCATTCCTCCGGGCGAGCGGAGATCCGGACAACGGCGAGCCGGTGATGCCCGACCTCCTGGTCCCGTCGACACTGGCCGACCGTCTCGCGGGGAGAGACGAGCCGCTGGCCGCAGCCTTGCGGATCATCGAGGAGCAATCGTCACCGAGCGCTCCCCCGCCCGGGCCCGTGTCGGTGGCAAGGCTGGGCACCGCAACGCAGCTCACCTCGCTGACTGGCGAGGACGCCACCCCACACTGATGCTCCTCGGATCGACCCACCCGATGACAGGAACCGACTGATGACCAAACCCATCGCCGTCGACCTCGGCCCCGTACAGCAGACCCTGCTCATTCCCCTGCTGGGCCGAGCCGAGCAGACCCGCCGGGCCCAGGGGCTGATCCACGACCCCAAGGCCGTGAAGATCGTCGAGTCGCTCGACTACGATTTCGACAAGTGGCGGGGCAACCCGAGCCTGCTCGGGGCATCACTGCGCACGCGGATGTTGGACGAGGAGGTCGAGGCCTTCCTCGCGTTGCACCCCTCGGGGACCGTCGTCGAGATCGGCTGCGGCCTCAACACGCGGTTCGACCGAGTCGACAACGGAACTGTGCGTTGGGTCGACCTCGACCTGCCCGACACGATTGCGCTGCGCCGCCGGTTGTTCGAGGACAAAGAGCGCTGCAGCGTGTTGTCGACGAGCGTGCTCGACTTCGACTGGATGGATGAGGTCGCTCGGATGGGCGGCCCGTGGTGCTTCATCTCGGAGGCGGCGCTCATCTACCTCGAGGAGCCCCAGGTGCGTCAGGTCGTGGCCGGGCTCGCCGAACGCTTCGCTGGGGCGTGGTTCATCACGGACACGGTCAGTCGCACCATGGTCGACAACCAGCACCGCCATGATGCGATGCGCCATCTCCCCAAGGACAGCTGGTTTCGTTGGGTCTGCGACGACCCGCGCTCGCTGGAGGGCTGGGGCCCCGGAATCCATCTGGACCGATCACGCACGTTCCTCGACGCGTCGCCACAGCTGCAGCGGCGGCTACCGTGGGGGATGCGTACCTTCTTGAAGTACGCCCCTCGGTTCATGACCCGTGGTCTTCGGGGCTATCGCCTCAACCGGTTGGTGCTGTTGCCCCCGGAGCCCTTGGCGGAGGAGGGCGGCGACAGCACCGGCGAGCGGCTCGGAGAATAGGCCGTATCGTGGGCGGCGTCGCTCAGTGGAACACCTCCATGGGGGCGGCGTCGTCGAGGACCCGGGCGAGGGCAGCGACTTCCAGGCTTCGTGATGGTTCGTCGGATCGCCCGCAACACGTCGATGCTCACGCAACGGGAGTTGGACCGAAGGCGACCGGTGTGCCTTCGGTCCAACGCTCCGGCTCGACCTTCTGACCGCGCTCGCCGACACGGGGGATGGGTCTAGGAGCCGCGGGCCGCTACGGATAGGCGGTGAACGTCACGGTACTGCCGCACGCACTACCGCCCTGCAGGCAGCTGCCGGTCCACGACCACACGTTCTGATGGACCTCCGCTGCGTACGCGAGCGTGCGGTACAGCGCCAACAGGCCTTGCTCCGAGTAATTGGCCCAGCTCGAGCACACGGAGACGTTCGCGTTTTCGGTGCAGTAGTACTTGGTGTAGAGGTAGCCGTTGTTGCAGCCGCCGCCGTTGTAGTAGCTGACCGACAGATAGCCGTTGTCGCCGTAGGCGGAGGAGTGCGGGGCATACTGCACCGAGCAGACGTAGGAAGCCGACGCCACGGTGGGCACGGCGAGCCCCGCAACGAGGGCGCCCGCGATGGAGGCGGTTCGAATTGAACGTGTGATCTTCATGATGTCTCCCCTGGGTCATCGCGGTGAATGGACGACGACGTGGCGGTAGAGTCCCCACGTCGGTAAGCGTTCCCCGAACAGGGCGCCCGCCCGGCAACGATCCGCACTGCATCGCACCGGGCCGATTGCAACGGGGGGCCAGCGGTATCGAGCCGACGCCGACGCGGAGGGCTCAGGAGTGGCCGTGGTCGTGGTCGTGGTCGTCGTGACCGCGCGGTGGCTCGGGAGGCGGAGCCGCGGTGCGGGCCCGTCTTTGTCGGCGTCCGCGGATCAGGAAGTCCAGGCTCAGCCTCAGCCGCAGTTCCCACCCGGGCTCATCGGCGAAGTACCGCAGCAGGCTGGTGTACTGCCGGTAGCTCGCGTTGGTGATGTTGTTGCCCTCGAGTCCCAGCGAGAGCACCTGGTCGTTCAGGGGCAGCCGGATCCCGGCGGATGCGCCCAGCAGGAAGTAGGCCGGGGGCGGGGGAGCGAAGTCGGCAACGAGATCGAAGCGGCGCTGGCGGTCGACGAAGGTCCCTCCCACCGAGACGAAGCCATCGCGAAGCTTCCACAGGTCGGGCCAGCGGTAGGTGACGCCGAGCTGGTAGCGATCAGCGGGCACGAACACGAGGAAGCGACGGTTCTGTACATCGCGGGCGCGGACCAGCGCCGCCTGGCCCTCGATGCTGACGGGCCACTTGGGCGGCGCGACGGTGAAGGCGTGCTCACCCCCGTAGAACACGGCGTCGACGGGTCGAAACGTGAACACGGGGAAGGGTCCGCGGATGGTCTCGTTGAGCCCCAGCGCGCCGTCCGACAGCTCCGGCGCAAAGTAGATGTAGTCGTCGATATAGTTGAGGTAGCCCGATGTCTCGGTGGCGAGCCAGCGGTTGGCATAGCTGACGGTCACCGAGCTACCCCACGTGCGCTCGATGCCGAGAGACGAGCCTCCAAGGCCGAGGACGGGGAACGAGGGCGCGACACCGTTGAGGAATTGCTCGTCGACTTTGGGCATCCGTGCGGCCGAGGCGAAGTCGGCGCGCAGGTCGAGGTCCTCGGTTGCGTGGATCAAGGCGCCGGCCGAGGCCGACGCGGTATGAAACGGGAACCGGCAGCGTCCACCGCCGTTGTCCGTACTCACGCAATCGTCGGGATC
This sequence comes from Deltaproteobacteria bacterium, assembly GCA_022601155.1. Lineage (GTDB taxonomy): Bacteria > Myxococcota_A > Polyangia > Nannocystales > Nannocystaceae > Paraliomyxa. The sequence goes on from JAHZJA010000151.1 coordinate 8,820, forward strand.
GAGCCGGCCGGTACCGGTCTGGCCGATGTAGTCGCGCTCGCCCAGCGTCGAGGTGCGCTGCAGGCCGTCGTAGCGACCTCCGAGCTGAAACTCGAACGGCACCGTCACCACGCGCTCGAGTACGAATACGCCCCCCGACCACTGCTCGTAGTCGGGGATGAGGGTTTGGTTGGCGTCGAACTCGTTGACCTGGCGGGCGGCACCTGCTCCAACCGTGCCCTCGAGCCACAGCGTCTCCGAAAGCTCCAGTGGTCGATGATCGAACGCCACATCGCCGGCATGCGTGCGCAGATGCAGCGCGAGCTGAGCGCCCTGCACGCCCTGGCGCACGGTGTCGAACTCTTGGCGGTGGTTGTCTTGAAAGGCGTAGGTTGCCGACAGCACGCCGGCTCGGCCCAGCGATACCCGAGCGCGGGCCACGGCCAGGTCGTGGATCACCCGCTGGAACGCGCGCTCGATTCGATACTCGGAGGTGTACAGATCCGCGCCCACCGGGGCCTGCAGGGAGAAGCTGTTGGCGAAGGCATCGGGGGTGTCGTTGCGCAGGCACGTACACAGGCCTGCCTTTTGGAAGTGCCGCCGGTACGACAACGTGGCCGTGACGCCCTTGCCGAGGTACCCCACCGTGCCGCCGCCGTTCCAGGTGAGGGCACCGGTGTTGTCCAGCGGGTAGTCGGGGGTGAGCTGCGCGGCACCACGCGTCGCGTTGCCCTCCACGCGCCACGCCAGCCCCGGCAGCTTGGCGTGGGCACCGTCGACCCGCATCGCGGCCGTACCCTGGCGGCCATTGGAGACCCCGATGAGGTGGGTCTGTCCGTAGATTCCGGGCTCGCGGGGCAGCGACGGAGGTTTGACCAGCACCACCCCGCCGACGGCATCGGGGCCATAGCGGATCGAGCCTGCGCCCTTGATGACGGTGATGCTCCCGGCCGAGAACGGATCGACTTCGGGTGCGTGGTCGATGCCCCACTGCTGACCTTCGTGGCGAATCCCGTCGGTGAGGATGAGGTTGCGGCGGCCGTACTGCCCACGGATGACGGGCTTGCCCAGTCCCCCGGCCGACGAGCGGAGCACCGAGACCCCGGCCACCCCCGCCAGCGAGTCGGCGAAGCTGCGGCCGCGGGCGCGAGCGAGGGCCTCACCTTCGATGGTGGACGAGGCGCGGGTCTCCACGGGGGTGGGAGCGGTGACTTTGACCAGGATGTGATCGTCGTGCTCCACCTCGCGGGGCAGGGCGTGCACGTCGATCTGGGTGTGGCCCTGAACGTCGACCTCGCGCTGCACCGTCTCGTAGTCGGTGCGCTCGACGGTCAGCCCATGGTCTCCGGGGCACACCTCGCTGAGCACGAAGTGGCCCGAGTCGTCGGTGCGAACGGTCGCCTCGCCCAGGCGCACGACCGCGCCCGCGATGGGCTCACCGGAGACGTCGTCGACCACGCGGCCCGCGACCGTGTCGTCGCACGCAGGTGGCGCGCCGGCGGACAGCGTTCCCAGCGCCAGGGCGAGGGCGATCGTGATCATCGTCGCCCGTTCCCGCGCACGGCCGTGCCGCTGGCGCGCCCGCAGCCAGACGCGACCGCGATCCTGCGGCGGGGAGTCTCGAATTCCAGATGCACTTGAACTGCAAGTAGAACCCTAGCCTCGCTGTGAAGTTGCACTCAAGTCGCACAACTCACGGGGCTGACGCACCGTCCAGACGACAAAGGGCGGGACGAACACCGTCGCCCCACCCTTGTCGTTGGGCTGCGCCCGCGTGGGCCAGCTCAGAGTCTGTGCAGGCTTCCCGCGCGGCGTCGGACGCCGTCAGCGGACCCACTCGCAAGGCGCGAGGCCGAAGGCATACCGGGCGTATCTCGAGCGTCGAGCAACGCGGCGGCCCGCTTCGGGGGCGGTGTCCGACGGCCTGTGGGAAGCATTCCTAGAGGCTCAGTCCTTGAACTGCGCCGCTTCGGTGCTGTTCTCGAGCGCCAGCGTGGAGCCCTGGCCCGCGGTGATGGTGGTGGACACGGCGTCGAAGTACCCCGTGCCGACCTCGCGCTGGTGGCGGGTGGCGGTGTAGCCGTTGACCTCCGAGGCGAACTCGGCCTGCTGCAGCTGTGAGTACGCGGACATCCCGGCCGCCTTGTACTCGCGGGCCAGCTCGAACATCGAGTGGTTGAGGGCGTGGAAGCCCGCCAGCGTGACGAACTGGAACTTGTAGCCCATGGCGCCCAGCTCGCGCTGGAACTTGGCGATGGTCGCGTCGTCGAGGTTCTTCTTCCAGTTGAACGACGGCGAGCAGTTGTAGGCGAGCATCTTGTTGGGGAAGTCCTTGCGGATGCTCTCCGCGAAGGTCTTGGCCTCGCCCAGATCGGGGGTGGAGGTCTCGCACCACACCAGGTCGGCGTAGGGCGCGTAGGCCCGACCCCGCGCGATGGCGTGCTGGAGGCCGCCCTCGATCCGATAGAAGCCCTCGGGCGTGCGGTCTCCGGTGATGAACGGCGCGTCGAGCTCGTCGAGGTTGGTGGTGAGCAGCCGTGCGCTATAGGCATCGGTCCGCGCGATGAGGACGGTGGGCACGCCCTCGACGTCGGCAGCCAGGCGCGCCGCGATGAGCGAGCGGTTGAACTGCGACGCCGGCACGAGGACCTTGCCGCCCAGGTGGCCGCACTTCTTCTCCGACGACAGCTGGTCCTCGAAGTGGACTCCGGCCGCGCCCGCGTCGATCATGGCCTTCATCAGCTCGAAGGCGTTGAGGGGGCCGCCAAAGCCGGCCTCGGCATCGGCGACGATGGGGGCGAGCCAGTGGTGCTTGGCTCCGCCCTCGGAGTGCTCGACTTGATCGGCCCGGCGCAGCGCATTGTTGATGCGCTTGACCATGTGCGGGACGCTGTCGGCGGGGTACAGGCTCTGGTCGGGGTACATCTGCCCGGCTCGGTTGCCGTCGGCGGCGACCTGCCAGCCACTGCAATAGATGGCCTTCAGGCCGGCCCGTACCTGCTGCATCGCCTGGTTGCCGGTGATGGCACCGAGCGAGTTCACGTAGTCCTCGCTGTGCATCAGCGACCACAGTCGCTCGGAGCCCAGTCGGGCGAGGGTGTGCTCGACGACCACCGAGCCCCGCAGGCGTTGGACGTCGTCGACGGAGTAGGGGCGCTGGACCCCTTCCCAGCGCTCGTCGTTGAAGGACAGTGCCGCGGTGGTCTTGGCCTTGGTATCGCTCATCTGCTCGTTCGTCCTGATGCGTCAAAGGGTCGTGATCTGCTCGTAGGCAGGCAGCGTGAGAAAGTCTTCTAGGGTCTCGGCGGTCGCGATCCGTTCGAACAGGGCTCGTGCCTGCGCGTAGCGGCCGGACTCGAATCGATCCGCTCCGACCTCGTCACGGATCGTGGTCATCTGTTCGTCGATGATGGTGTGCAGGCGCGCGGCGGTGACCGCCTCGCCGTCGTCGAGCACCGCACCGTGGTGAATCCACTGCCACACCTGCGAGCGCGAGATCTCGGCCGTGGCGGCGTCCTCCATCAGGTTGTACAGCGGTACGCACCCGTTGCCCCGCAGCCACGCCTCCATGTAGTGGATGCCGACGCGGATGTTGTGGCGCAGGCCGTCGACGGTGCGCGTCCCCGAGGGCACGGCTACCAGCGCCTCGGGGTCGGCCTGAACGTCGTCGCGGGCGCGGTCGATCTGGTTGGGGCCCGGCATGTGCTGGTCGAAGATCTCGCGGGCGGCCGCGATGAGGCCCGGGTGCGCGACCCAGGTGCCGTCGTGGCCGGCCTGGACCTCGCGGAGCTTGTCGGCACGGACCTTGTCCATCGCGGCCGCGTTGGCCTGGGGGTCGGCCTTGATCGGGATCTGTGCGGCCATCCCTCCCATCGCGTGCACACCCCGGCGATGACAGGTCTTGATGACCAGCTCGGTGTACGCCTTCATGAACGGCTGGGTCATGCCCACCTGGCCACGATCGGGCAGCACCGCGTCGGGTCGGCTGCGCAGCGTCTTGATGAACGAGAAGATGTAGTCCCAGCGTCCGCAGTTGAGCCCGGCGGAGTGGTCGCGCAGCTCGTAGAGGATCTCGTCCATCTCGAAAGCGGCGGGGAGGGTCTCGATGAGGACGGTGGCGCGGACGCTGCCTTGGGGAATACCCAGGCGGTCCTGGGCCCACACGAACACGTCGTTCCACAGCCGGGCTTCGAGGTGGCTCTGCAGCTTGGGGAGGTAGAAGTAGGGGCCGCTGCCGCGGGCCAGCAGCTCGGCTGCGTTGTGGAAGAAGTACAGCCCAAAGTCCAGCAGGCACCCGGGGATGGGCGCGCCTGCGACAGTCACGTGGCGCTCGGGCAGGTGCAGGCCGCGAGGGCGCACGAGCAGCGTGGCGAGCCCCTCGTCGTTGAGCGCGTAGTGCTTGCCGCGGACCGGGTCGTCGTAGGTCAGCGTGCGGCGGACGGCCTGGTAGAGGCTGAGCTGGCCGCCGATCTCGTTGGCCCAGGTGGGGGCGCACGAGTCCTCGCAATCGGCCATGAACATGTTGGCGCCCGAGTTGAGGGCGTTGATGATCATCTTGGCTTCGATCGGCCCCGTGATCTCGACGCGTCGGTCGAGGAGATCTCGGGGGATCGGGGCGACCTGCCAGTCGCCGTCCCGGACGTCGGCAGTCTGCGCGAGGAAGTCGGGGCGCTCACCGGCGTCGTAGCGAGCCTGCACCTCGGCTCTGCGAGTGAGCAGCGATTGGATCCGCGGACCAAACGACTCCACCAGCGCGGCCACGAATTCCAGCGCCTCGGGGGTAAGGATGGTTTCGTATCCAGCGGTGGGACCAAGGACCTCGAGCTCGGCGGGCATGCACGTCTCCCGGGATGTCAAAAGACAGGTTGAAAAACCCTAGGGGTAGTGGCAAATGTTTACTAACTTGCGGTGTACGTCAAGA
>JAHZJA010000152.1 GCA_022601155.1 Deltaproteobacteria bacterium
CCGTCGGCTGCCCGTGACGCCACGTCTTCTCGACCGATGCGATCATCGTCGGTCATGCCGAGGCCGTCGACTGCCCGCGACGCCACGTCTTCGCGACCGATGCGGTCATCGGCGGCGCCCCCCGAGCACCAGGCTGGCCGTGTCACCGGTCCCCCTGCAGCGACGCGTTCATCCTCGGGGACGTCCATCCCAGGCGTCGGTTTCCGACACAGCCCCGCGGCGCGGCGTCGGTGGTCTCCGCCCCCCGTGAGCACGGTCAGCTCGTCGTCGGAGCTCGACCGGAGCGAACTGGCCTACCGCTCGGCGATGCCAGGGCCCGGTCACCGATTGGGACGCCGCCACGACCTTCGGGCCCGCTACTGTGTATCGGTGACAACGGAGAGCCCGCCGGTCGACGCCTCCGCATCGATCCGACTGCAAGCGTTCGGATGGTTTGCGGTCTGCGTCGTCTACTTCGTGCTCGACCTGCCGGGTCAGCCGGAGGCGATCGACACCTTGGCGCTTCGCGCCCTGGTCTGGGGGGCGATGGGATGGCTATCGAGCCGGCTGCTGCTGTGGGTCTACGCCCGCACCCGCCCCGCGCCGCGCCGCGTGTGGACGCTGGTCTCCGGCAGCGTTGCCGGAGCGGTCGTGGGAGGCCTGACATGGTTTGCGCTGTTCACGGCCGTGGACTTCGCGGTGGGTCTCGAGCCTGGCTTCGTGCCCCCCACGCAGTGGAGTGCATCGCATGTTGTCGCCGAGCTCATCACCTTCGTGTTCCCCATGCTGGCGTGGCACGGAATGGCGCTGTCGTTGCAGCACTGGGCGCAGCTGACCGCCGCACGAGCCGAGGCCGAGCGAGCGCAACGATTGGCCCGCGAAGCTCAGCTTCGGATGCTGCGGTACCAGCTCAATCCGCACTTCTTGTTCAACACCCTCAACTCCGCGATCGCGCTGGTCGACGTGGATGGTGCACGGGCCCAGACGATGCTGATGCAGCTGTGTGAGGTCCTGCGCCACACCTTGCGCGACCGCTCGCCCATCACCACGGTCCGCGACGAGCTCGCATCCATTCGGGACTACCTGGCCATCGAGGCGGTCCGTTTCGAGGAGCGCCTCGAGGTCCACGAGCACATCGACGAGACCTCTGTGGGCCGTACCATTCCGCCGTTGCTCCTCCATCCTCTCGTCGACAACGCCATCCGCCACGGCTTCGAGCACGAGACCCACGTGCGTATCGATATCCACGCCCGCTGCGAGGGGGACAGCCTCACTCTCGAGGTGGTCAACGACGGCCAGCTTCGTGCCAGCTCCAGGCCGGGCCACGGGATCGGAGCTCGCAACGTTCGCGAGCGACTCGCCGCGTCCTACCCCGGACGGCACTCGTTCGTGGTCGAGCAAGACGGACCCCGCGTTCATGCCCGCGTGGTCCTCAAAGGCAGCCCCGCGGTGGAGCACGCGCGATGAGCTACCGCGTACTGCTGGTCGACGACGAGTCGCTCGCGCGGCTGCGGCTACGGCAGCTGCTGTCCGCCCACCCGGAGCTCGAGATCGTCGCCGAGGCCGACAGCGTGGCCGCGGCACGGGCTCGGCTGGCTGAGCACCAGATCGATCTGCTGTTCCTCGACGTACAGATGCCGGGCGGCAGCGGGTTTGGGCTGTGCGATGGCACCGTGCCCCTGCCCCATGTCGTGTTCGTCACGGCCTACGAGCAGCACGCGCTCCGAGCGTTCGAGGTCAATGCGCTCGACTATCTACTCAAGCCCGTGCACCCCGAACGACTGGCAAGCTGTCTGCGTAGGCTCTCCGGTGGGGCACGCCCCGGACAGCCGCTGGCCGCGGACGATCGCGTCAGCGTGCCGGTGGGGCGTGGGCTCCAGCTCGTCGCCGTCGACGAGATCCGCCACATCCGAGCCGAGGGCGACTACACCGAGCTGCACCTGCGCGACGGGAGCTCACCGCTGTGCTCGCTGTCGATGCGCGAGTGGGAACGCCGACTGCCGCCCGACGCGTTCGCACGCATCCATCGCTCGTCGATCGTCGCGCTCGCGGAGATCCAACAACTGACCCGACGCGGCCGCGCCGGGCACATGGTGATCCTGCGCAGCGGCGAACGACTCGAGGTGAGCCGGCGACTCGCCGGCCCCCTACGCGAACGGCTGGGCCCCTCGTCGGGCTGAGCCCGAGCAACCGTCACGCTTGTGCGCGACGACGCCCGCCAACCGGGTTTTTCGACTTGGCCTTGGGCTCGGGCTTGGGCACTGCCGTCGGGGAAGTCTTGGCGTTGTCGCCGCCTTCATTGGCGGCCGGCGCCCCCAGGCCAAACTTCCGCAGGATCTCGGCCTCGATACGGACGGCAACCTCGGGATGCTCGCGCAGGAAGCCCTTGGCATTTTCCCGCCCTTGCCCGACCCGCTCGCCGCGATACGACAGCCACGCGCCGGCCTTGTCGACCACCTTGTTGTCGACACCCATGTCGAGCAACATGCCTTCGCGGCTGATCCCCTCGCCGTAGGTGATGTCGAACTCCACCTCGCGAAACGGCGGGGCGAGCTTGTTCTTGACCACTTTGACGCGGGTTCGGTTGCCGACCACCTGCTCTGGCGTCTTGATCGCGCCGATTCGGCGGATATCGAGGCGCATGGAGGCGTAGAACTTGAGCGCGTTGCCACCCGTGGTCGTCTCGGGGCTCCCGAACATCACCCCGATCTTCATGCGCAGCTGGTTGATGAAGACGACGATGGTGTTGCTGCGGGAGATCGACCCGGTGAGCTTTCGTAGCGCCTGGCTCATCAGCCGCGCCTGCAGACCCACGTGGGAGTCGCCCATCTCGCCCTCGAGCTCGGCCTTGGGGGTCAACGCGGCGACGGAGTCGACCACCACGATGTCCACGGCGCCCGAGCGCACCAACATGTCGCAGATCTCGAGCGCTTGCTCGCCGTAGTCCGGCTGCGACACCAGCAAGTCGTCGGTCCGCACGCCGATCTTGCGGGCGTACGTGACGTCGAGCGCGTGCTCGGCATCGATGAAGGCACACACCCCACCCAGCTTCTGGGCTTCGGCTACCGCGTGCAGGGCCAGCGTGGTCTTACCCGAGGACTCCGGTCCGTAGATCTCCACGATTCGTCCTCGCGGCAGACCACCCACGCCCAAGGCGATGTCGAGGCCGAGGCACCCGGTGGGGATCGTCTTGACCTCCCCCATCGACAGCTTGCCATTGAGCCGCATGATGGACCCCTTGCCGAACTGCTTCTCGATGGTGGCAAGCGCAAGGTCGATCGCGGCGTCGCGTTGCTTGGTGGGATCTTTTTCGCTTGGGGGCATGACGGCCTCGTTGTTCAGTCGTGTCGGTGATCGATCGCGGCCACCCCTCGGGCGACCAGTCGGTCCCATACGAGCTTGGTCGCCCACAGGGCGGCAGCTCGCTGTACGGTGCCACGATTGCCTCGCAGTCGCAGCGCCTTGTGAAAGGTCTCAGATCCGTCGGCAACGGCAACATGGACCGTCCCCACGGGCTTTTCGGGGCTCCCGCCGCCTGGGCCGGCGATCCCCGTGATTCCCACCCCGAGATCGCTCCCGAAACGATCTCGAGCCCCGACGGCCATCGCCCGAGACACGGGCTCACTGACCGCACCGTGCTCGACGAGCAACGCCTCGGCGACGCCGAGCAAGGACTGCTTGATCTCGTTGTCGTAGGAGATGATGCCGCCGCGGAAGCATGCCGACGACCCGGGCACGGCGGTGATCTGTGCGCCGAGACCTCCGCCCGTGCACGACTCGGCGACGGCGAGCCGAAGCCTTGCCTCGACCATCGCGGCGACCACCCGTGGAGGAAGCGTAGCCGCGCCGATGCCATAGATCCCCGGGGACAGCACCTCGATGAACGGCGCGTCGAACGACGCCAGCTCCTCCACCGTCGCCCGCGGGCCGTCGTCACCCTGCGTGGCCTCGACGATGACCGAGACCTCGGGCATCGAGGCCCGGTAGTGCACGTAGACCGCGGCGAGCCCTGGTGATCGCAGCCGGGCCTCGGCCACCAGGGGCTCGACCTTGGCCGCGACCGAAGACTCGCCGTGGCCGAGTACCCGATACACGCGACGCGGGATGGTGATGAGCCCGAAGCGCTCGTGAAGCCGCGGCACGACTTGCTCGGCGAGCATCTTCTCGAGCTCGCGCGGCACCCCCGGCATCACGAACACCTGGCACTGGCGTCCCCCGGGCAGCGTGCTTCGCAGACCCTCGGCGCTGCCTATCGGGTTGGCCAAGATGTCGGCGCCCTCGGGGAAATCGGCCTGCTTGCGGTTGGCGTCCGCCATCGGCCGGCCGTAGCGTCGGAATTTTTCCTCGAGCCGGGCCTCGGCCTCGGCGTCCCGAACCATCGAAACCCCGGCCGCCTCGGCCACCGAAGCACTGGTGAGATCGTCGGTCGTGGGGCCCAATCCCCCCGAGACCAGACACACATCGGCGTGTTCAGCCGCCTGTCGCAGCGCCTCGGCAATCTCTTCGAGACGGTCCCTCACGGTCACCGCTCGACGGACCTCCAGGCCCTGTGCACGGGCACAGGAGGCCATTTTGGCTTTGTTCCCGTCGACGATATCGCCTGCCAGCAGCTCGTCGCCCACGGTAAGGATATGGGCCACGGGCGTGGGGATTTGATGGGCGTGGGGGTTCACGACGTCAGCGGGCCTGACCTTGGTGCATTACTGCGCAAATGTCAAGCAGTCGTGCGGTCGCGGCCGATGAGCATGACCTGCTCGTTCGGCACATCTTGGACGGGCCTACGCCGTCGGATACGATGATTCCCGACGTGCGAATCCGGTACGCGGCCAAGACCGACGTCGGCATGAAGAGGACTCATAACGAGGACTACTTCGCGCTGATCGAGGACGAGCAGCTCTTCCTGGTTGCGGACGGCATGGGCGGCCATGCGTCGGGCGAGGTTGCGAGCAAACTCGCCGCGGATGTCATCGGCGAGTTCTACCGACACAGCAAGGATCAAGACGCGACGTGGCCGTATCGCTACGACCATTCTTTGTCCTATGTGGAAAATCGGATGGTCGCGTCGATCCGTTTGGCAAACAAACGCATCCACGAGTCGGCCGGCAAGAACCCGCAGCTGCGAGGCATGGGCACGACGCTGGTCACCTTCATCGTCAAGGGTGACCAAGGCTTCGTCGCCCACGTCGGTGACTCGCGTTGCTACCGAGTACGCAACGGAAGCATCAAGGCGCTGACCCGCGATCACTCGCTGCTCGAGGACTACAAGGAAGCGCGCCCCGACATGACCGAGGAGGAGGCCCGCAACTTCCCCCACAAGAACGTCATCACGCGGGCGCTCGGCATGCGGGACCACGTGATGGTCGACATCACCAAGGTCGACCTCCAAAACGGTGATCGCTACGTGCTGTGTTCGGACGGGCTGTGCGGGATGCTGACCGACGAGGAGATCCACGAGATCATCCACGACAGCAGCGACCTCGAGGACGCGGTATCCACATTGATCGACCGCGCCAACGAAGCTGGCGGCACCGACAACATCACGGCCATGGTCGTGGAGTGCAACTTCTGAGCGCGCCTCGGCGCGCCGCTCAACGACCCCGCGGATCGGGAACCGCGACCGGGCACTGCACCATCAGCCACGGCACTCCGGTGACGTCGAGCTGAAGCTGCATGCCCTCCGTCGTCGAGTAGCCCAGCCCCACCTGCGAGCTGCCCCGCATGATGACCGACGCGACGCCCGGTAGCAGCCGCGGTCGGTAGTTGTTCGGCGCCTCTTCGGCCGCCAACGCCCGGAGGGCAGCCATCGACGTCTTGCGCGCCGAGGCCCCGGCCGAGCCCACCACCCGCCATGCATGAGCCTGTAGCCGTACTTCGGCCGGCGCGCCCTCGGCCGCCAGCGACTGCAGCATGGCCTGCGCCTCGGCCTTGGCATCGGAGCCGATGTCGCTCGCTCCCAGCCGATTGACGACGAGGTTCAGCCGAACGATGTCGCTGTCGTCTTCGGTCGCGTGTTCGAGCGCCTCGAGCCACAGTGCTTCGGCCTGGACCGGGTTACCCATCGCGGCGGTCGCGACGGCGAGATTGTTGAGCAGCACCGGATCCTTGGCGCCGCCACGCTCCCGCACCGCGGCATAGCGGCGTCGGAGGTCGGGCCAGTCCTCGCCCGAAGCGCCCAGGCGCTTGGCGATCGCGTGACCATCGACGATGAGGCGGCGTACCTCCGCCGTCTGGTCGGCATCGCCGAGACCATCGAGCAGGCCGAGCATCGCGGGCACGTGGTCGGCCGCGTCCCAGGCCACCACCAGATCGACGAACGCTCGAGCCCGGCGCAGCTCGAGCGCGTCGTCCGTCGCCGCGGGTTCCACCGCAAGGACCGCGAACGAGGCGTCGCGGTCGTGGGAGAACTCGGCGGCGGACAGCATCAAGGTGTACGCGTGCCAGCTGGCGGGCAGCTCGGCCGCGAGCGCTCGGGCGCGCGGCAGCAGCCCGGGCAGCACACCCGACAGATCGGTATCCCCAGCCGCAACCCGCGGCCACACCTCGAGGGCAAGCCCCACCATGAACTGCAGCACGCGGCCCTCGTCGGACCCCAGAGCCTGTAGCGCGTCGATGTCGTCGCGGATCCTCTCGAGCGAGGGTCGCAGGGTCTCGGCGATCACCGCGGGCGTCTCCTCGGCGATGACCGGCAGCGCCGAGGAGAGCAGCCCGGTCGCCCGCACCCCGATCGCCAGCTCGTACCAGTCTCGATCGAGGTGCTCGCGGGGAGCGGCACGATCGATGATCTCCAGTGCTCCCGCAAAGTCGAGGCCATCGGCGATCGCACAGCGGGCCATGCCCATCACGGGGCGCGCATCCTCGGGGTGGCGGCGGTACACACCGGAAAACACCTCTCGTGCCTGTGCGTAGCGGCCGAGGTCGAACAACGCCGTGCCCCGCGACACCGAGTCCTCCAGGCCCGGAGCATCGGCCAGCTCCACTGCCCGCAGGGCCGCGTCGGCCAGAGCCTGGCCGTGGGACAGCCGTGTCTGCAGGGCCTCGTCGTCGGCCATGACCAGCGGCTGGGCCGCAGCCCGTGCCTCGCGACCACAGCGAACATCGAGCGCTCGATTGCACGACGCAGCCAGGTCGAGCCAGTGAGCGGCGGTGGCCTTCGTTCCGCGGAGCAACAACGACCGCTTCATCGTGCCCAAGGCCAGTCCTTCGTCGCGCTCGGACAGGGTGTCGGCCACGCGCACGAGCACGTTGGGGATCTGCTCGTGGTCGGGCGCCTTGCGGAGCAGTGCGGCAGCGGTACGCAGGTGCAGATCCCCGGCCCGGGTCACTGCGCCACGGACCACGCTCGCCAGTTCTTCGAGTCCGGCCGCGTCCGCCTGGTGCCCCTGGCTGGCCAGCATCGTCACCAGCTCCCGAAACATCCCTCCGAACAGGTTGCGCTCATTGGCGAGCGCAGGCGCATCCATGATCTCGTAGGTGCGCTCGAGCACCAGCAACACCTCCACGGGAGCATCCTCCAACGTACCCGCGGCACGCTCGGCCAGCCCGAGCGCGCGGACCAGCTCGACGATACCCTGTAGGTCGCCGTCGTCGGACTCCGCGTGAATCTCGAACTTCTCGAAGGCAGCGCGCGCCAGCTGGAGCAGCTGGCCGGGCTCACGCGGCGCATCGGCCAGCCCGAGGGCAGCGGAGATCCACGCTGGGGTCCCTACCGTGAGCGCAGGGCGAGGCCCCGGGTCGATCGCGTCGGCGATCTCGGCCAGCGTCGGCGCATCTTCGTCGTTGGCGGCATCCGCTCGCGCGGGAGCATCGGGGGCGACGCTGGGACCATTGCTACGCTTGGGACCGCACGACGTCGTCGCCAGGCTGACCAGTGCGACCGCGATCGTCAGCGTGCGTACGGGCCGGCTCATTCCCGGAACCGCACGTGGAAGTGGTTGACATGCCCCTTCCAGTGGCGAATCACACCATGGGCCCGCCGACGGCCGCGCGGGTACTGGAACAGCTCATCGAGCAGCTCCTCGCTGGCCCCTCGCGACTTGGCGTGCTCGTACAGAAGCTTCTGAAGCTTGTAGTCCACGAAGATGTACGTGACCTGCTCGGTGTCGAGGAACGACTTGAGCAGCCGCCAAGTCCGGGCCACGTCGAAGTTGCTCTTGGTGGCGCTGCGAAACCGGGTCTCGTTGGCCTGGTCGCCCTTGAGCACGTAGCCGATGTCGACGTCGCGCCCGTGCTGGTGCGACACGTGGGGCTTGAACTTGCCGCCACCCTTCTTGGAGATGTCGCCGATGTGAACCTTGGGCCCGCCCGGCATGCGTCGCTTGTAGGCCGAGACCGCAGTCTGAATCGCCCGGACCGAGTCGGCCGTGCCCCAGGCGCCCGCCGACCACTTCACGTGATAGTGCTTGCCGGGCGGCAGCTGTACCCCCGCTCGCAGCACGCCCTTGTCGCGATCGATGCCGCCGAAACCCTTGACGACGCCACCGTCGACCCAGATCCGTAGCTTCTGATTCACCCGCAGCGCGCTGGGATCGGTCAGCTTGCCACGCTGGTATCGCATCAGCTCGCGCGAGGTGAGCTTGTAGCGCTCGGCGATCGCCCCCAGCGTGTCGCCCGGCTGCACCGTGTACTCGATGGACTTGCGGGTCCGCGGCGAGATCTCCGGGCACACCCGGATCCGCTGGCCAACGCTGAGCAGGTCGGGGTTCTTGCGGAGCTTGGAGTTCCAGCGCTGCAGATCACCGCGGCGCACGCCGTAGCGGCCCGCGATCTACCCGAGGTTCTCGCCGGGCACCACCTCGTGCTCGAACGTCGGCGTGATGAACCCGCACAGCTTGGAGGCGCGGGCGCGGTGCTTCTCGAGACAGACGTCGACGACCTGCCCCACCTTGAGCATGTGGGGCGCGGCGGCGACCTTGGCGTTGCGGCGCAGGATCTCTTTTTCGGGGACGCCGTACGTCCGGGCAATCTTGCTGACGGTGTCGCCCTTGGCGACGGAGTGCTCGACGATCTCTCCGCCCGAGCCGCATCGACGTGCTTTCTTCTTCTTGCCCTTGCTCTTGCTCTTGCTCTTGCCGCTGGACGAACTACCGCTGGACTTGCTCTCCTGGGCCTTGGCGGCGCACACGTCGAGCTCCTGTCCGACGCGGAGCAGATCGGGGTTCTTCTTCAGCGCCGGATTGGTGGCAATGAGTGCCGCCGCGGTGACGCCGTGACGATTGGCAATGTGGCCGAGCGTCTGCCCGGCCACGACCGTGTGCGTGCAATCGTCTCCCTTGGCCTGCGCAGCCTGGGACCACCCGAGGAACGCGAAGACGAACGCTGCTCCAAACACCCGCCGTAGACGCCGCATGCTGGGCCAAGGATTCGCATACTGCGGGCCGAACATCCACCGTCGTCGCCACAGATTCTCCAAGTACCCGGCAAACCGACGTGATCGGCGGAGCGGCGGCAGACTTCGACCTAGGAGCCTCACGGGCGGCCCGAACGCGCGACCGGGGCCGGTTGTTCCCGACCCAAAAAAGACCCCGCCGACCTCGGGCAGACACCCCGACGGGTGTTGGGTGTTTGGGCGTGATAGCAGAGTATCCGCCCGAGGTCGGCCCCGGATTGATCCCGTACAAACGGTGAGTTGGGCGTTCGGTGTTTGCCCGGGTCCGGGTGGGATTCGTTGGCGCGGGCGGGGGCTTCGGGCTGCTGGGGTCCGTGCCGCGCCGCCGCGGTCATTCACATGTACGACACCAGCCCCCACGCTCTTTTCCGGTGGGAGCACAAGAGTTTTTTCCAGCAAACGCAATCGCGCTACGGCAGCCGGCGATCGTCGCGTGAGCCCGTCTACCCGAATTTTCCGTGCCAAAAAACGCCGGGCGGGACGACCGCTCCCGATCCAGCCGGGGTGTTCCTCCGTACTCGGGTCCGAACATGGCGTCCCCCACGATCGCCCCCGCCGTCCCCACGCTTCCTGGGCTCCCCTTGCTGGGCAACGCACTGCAGCTGGCGCGCGAGCCATTTCCGTTTCTGCGCCGCTGCTATCGCGAGCTAGGCCCGCTGTTCGGGCTCGACATGATGGGGCAGCGGACCGTCGTCTTCGCAGGGCCGCAGACGAACGTGATGCTCAAGAACATCGAGCGCACCCACTTCGCGGCCGCGCCTGCGTTCGAGCCGCTGTCCCGTGCGTTGTCGACCAAGCGGTTCTTGATGACGCTCGACGGTGAGGTCCACA
>JAHZJA010000153.1 GCA_022601155.1 Deltaproteobacteria bacterium
CACCGGTGGCATCCCGACTGGGGATGGGCCGGAGGACCGGCGCACGTCGTCCATCGACCCGATCACCGTGTCACCGGTCACCGCCGGAGGCAGCTCGTCGGGCGGAGGCTCGTCGCTGGCGGGCGTCGCCGCCGGCTCGACCGGCGTCCGCGTGAGCGCCGGGATGAACAGGCCCTCGTTCGCCGGCTCGCCCCCAGGCTCGGCGGCGGGCGCCTCGGGCTCGGCCGAGGCCGCAGGGGGTGGGGCAGGAATGCTCTCGGCCACCACCGTTCCCTCGGTGGCCGCCGGTCGCTCCGTCACGCGGGTCGGCAGATCGCTGTTGCCGACCAACGAGACCTCCAGCCCCCGACCGTTCGGCGCGACCAGCTCCACATCCAGCCCGACCGGATCGGGACGCATCCGCGTGGCGTCGTCCTCGTCGACGTCCTCGTCGTCATCGACAGAGTTCCGAATGAGCGTGGTCATGCTCTCGAAACTGCCCGGCCCCGTCTCCGGCACGGGCCGACTGACCGTCTCCTCGTCAGCACCGGGGAATCGCGTGCGGGACAGCGACTGCACCAACGACGCGTCGATGTCGTCGCGGGGCGCAGTCACGGGCGCAACGACACCACCCTCTGCGCCCACCCAGGCCAGCCACTGCTCGTGCGACACCCGCCAATCGCTCATCGGTCGCCTCCGCCGGGCTGCTCCTCGAGCAGGGGCTGACCCAGCCGCACCGTCTGCGGCAGGCTGGGCTCGGTGCACCGAAGCCCGGGGCCCACCAGCAAGATCACCGTGCTGCCCAGGTGGAAGATCCCCAGCTCGTCGCCGCGGGACATCCGGGCGGGCGGGTCGCAGTCGCGGACCTGGAGCTCGCGCGGGTGCGGAGCAAAGCGCTGGTAGCTGCAGGTCATGTGGCCCACGCCGAACGCGGCCACCATCACGGCCGCCATCGTGCCGTGGCCGGTCTCGAGGACGTGGACCATCCGCTCGTTGAGCGAAAACAGCTTGGGCTCGCGCTGCGCCGATGCGGCGGTCACCGGCAGCAGCCGGCCCGGGACGTGCACCACGCGGTGGGCCAGCGCATCACAGGGCGCATGCACGCGGTGATAGTCGCGGGGGTGCAAGTAAATCGTGAGGGCCGTACCGCCGACGAACGTGCGGGCGAGCTCCTCGCTGGCCAACAGCTCGCCCAGCGAGAATGCGTGTCCCTTGGCCACCACCTCGGTGCCGTCGAGGATCGGGGCCACGTCGCGCAGTTCCCCGTCGCACGGCGACACGACGGTGCGAGCGCTCCTGTCGATCGAGCGTGCGCCCGGCCGTAGAGGCCGGGTGAAGAACTCGTCGAAGCTGCCGAAGCCGTCTTCGAGCATCATCGGGTCGACGTCACGCAAGTTGACGTCGAAGTAGCGAGCGTAGACGCCGACGGCCGCCCGACCGACAGCAGTTGGCAATCGCATTCGTGCAGCCGCTCCAACGATCCGGCTCGCTACCGACGCCGACCAATCGGGGGAGGCGTGAACGAGGGCCGCGGCCAGACGAGCGCGCAGGGGAGTTCCGCGGTCCCTCATCGACGGGCGTAGCCTATCCGAGCGCCTGCCCCGCATGCAAGGCGCACGTCCGGCGCCCTGCCCCACCGATCCTGCCCCCCTTGGGGGGCACCGCCACCAATCCTCGCTCGCCGTGCCCACGTTGGGGGTCAGCACCCAACTCCGCCAGCTGTGCCCCCCGTGGGGGGCAGGCAGCCAACCCAGCCACGGCCGCGGGAGGCCAGGTCAGGTGTCGAAGTACAGCTCGAACTCGTGGGGATGGGGCCGCATTCGGACCTGCCCCACCTCCTGTGTGCGCTTCCAGTCGATCCACGCCGAGATGATGTCGGTGCTGAACACATCGCCCTTGAGCAGGAAGTCGTGGTCCTTCTCCAGGGCGTCCAGGGCCCCCTCCAGGCTGCCGGGCACCGAAGGAACGTCGGCCAGTTCCTCGGGGGACAGGCTGTAGATGTCCTTGTCGAGGGGCTCACCCGGGTCGAGCTTGCGCTCCACACCGTCCAGGCCGGCCATCAGCAGGGCGGAGAAGGCCAGGTAGGGGTTCGCCGTGGGGTCTGGGGTGCGAAACTCCAGACGCGCCGCCTTGGGCTGCCGTGCCGCGGCCGGGATCCGAATGGACGCCGAGCGGTTGGAGCCACTGTAGGCCAGGTTGACCGGAGCCTCGAAGCCCGGAACGAGCCGCTTGTAGCTATTGGTGCTGGGGTTGGTGAAAGCACACAGGGAGGGCGCGTGGTCGAGGATCCCCGCGATGAACCACATCGCCATCTCGCTCATGCCGGCGTAGGCATCGCCTGCGAACAGCGGCTCGCCCTCGCGCCACAGGCTGATGTGGGTGTGCATCCCGTTGCCGTTGTCGCCGTACAGCGGCTTGGGCATGAACGTCACCGTGCGGCCAGCTCGTCGCGCGACGTTCTTGATGACGTACTTGAACCAACACATCTTGTCGGCCTGGGACACCAGCGAGTCGAACAGGATGTCGATCTCGGCCTGACCTGCGGTCGCGACCTCGTGGTGCTGACGCTCGACGGTGATGCCCACGTCTTCGAGCGCGAGCACCATCTCCGTGCGAAGGTCATGGAGCGCGTCGGTCGGCGGCACGGGCACGTACCCGCCCTTGGGCCCGACCTTGTAGCCGAGGTTGGGGAACTCCTCGCGGGAGCTGTTCCAGTGCCCCTCCACCGAGTCCACGGCGTAGTGCGCGGTGTGGGTGTCGTTGCGGTAGC
>JAHZJA010000154.1 GCA_022601155.1 Deltaproteobacteria bacterium
AGGGCTTTGGCGCGGCCGCGGCCGAGCCTGCCCCCGCGTCCAGTCGCACGGGACGAGCGCAGGTTCGCAGCAACGCCAGCGCGCTCGACGAGCTGGGCCTGTAGCGACCCACATCGCCAGGCCCGGGCCCGCGTCCTGGGCATCCCGAGCACCCCCCGCCAGACCGCGCGGTGAGGTGCTCTGGCCCGTTTGGGGGTGGGCGTTTTGGGGTGGGGGCGTTGCCCGGGCGTACATCCCAGGTGCACTCGCCGGTTGGGGCCCTAGCCAGGGGGTGGCGTCGAGCTCGGCGCGGGCTGGTGGTGATAGAGCACGACGTTGGACTGTCCGGTCGGGATGTGGGTCAGCCGTCCGCCGTCGCGGGACACCGCCGCCTCGGTCGGGGCAGTGCCGTCGAGCACCGCCAGGAGCGGATGATCGCCCTTGGGGAGGGCAACGCGCGTGATGGTAGGGGTCGTGCTCGTCCGTGGGCTGACGTGGGCACGTCGAACATCCACGAACACGGCGGCCACCATGGCCATGGCGAGTGCAGCGAGGGCGACCCGTCGAGTGCGAACACGACGTCGGTGCCGATGCGCGCGCCCGTCCACCTCCCGCTGGAGTCGTTGGAGGCCGTCGGCGGGAGGTGCGAGCACCTTCAGTGGCAGTGGGGACCTCTCAGATCGTGACATGGTCGTTGTCCTGTTCGTCGGCCAGCGTTCGGCGCAGCGTCAGCAGTGCCGCATGACGGCGAGAGCCGACCGTTCCTGGTCGCGTGCGTAGGATCGCGGCGATTTGTGCGTAGCTCAGCTCGGTCATCTCGCACAGCACCAGCGCTCGGCGTTGCGACTCGGGCAGGGCTTCGATAGCCCGTGCGACGGTTTGGTGTCGTTCTCGGCGCAGCAGATCTTCGTCCGGGTTCGCGGTAGGATCGGGGCGCTCCTCGGCAATGCCCACGAAGGTGCGGACCTTGTGCCAGCGACGACGGCTGGCGGCGAGGTTGAGCGCGATGCGATACACCAGCGCCTGTGCCCGCGGGGGGTCGACGCGGCCGGCCATCGCCCACAGCCGGCCAAAGGCCTCCTGCACGATCTCGGCCGCATCCTCGCGATTCCACGTCCAGCGCAGCACCACGTTGAACAGGGGCTGCTCATGCTCCACGAACAGCCGCTCGAGGGCCTTGGCATCGAACTGCACCATGGTGGTCGGGGGGTAGGCAAGCGTCGAAGACCATGGTTGGGGTTCAAGTTGCATCGGCCAGCTCGGCCCGCACGACGTAGTACATGCGAGGCTCGACGTCTCCCGAGTCATCGCGGTCCCTGTCGTGGGTCTGCCAGGTGCCCTGGCCGACCACCAACGTCTGCCCGGGGGTGAGGCTCACCCGCGTCTGCAGGCTTCCCCCATTGGCCCCCTTGGAGTCGATGTCGATATCCGCGATGATCGTGTCGCCGCGCGCGGTGGCGAGCTGTTGATACTTGGCGTGGACCCCCTCGGTGCGGCCGCTCGAGTTGAGCAGGGAGCTGACGGTGGCCTTCTCGGCGATCGTGAAGCGAGCGGGCCCGTCGTGCTCGATGACCGGGCCCAGCACATCGGCCAGCGCGGGGATGGCCGAGAGATCGCTGGCGTCCGCGGGATGGGCTTCGACGAGCCAGTAGGACAGGGACACGGTCCGGGCGGGGGAGGTCTCGGTCTTCGCGATCTCTTTGCACAGGGCGGCGATGCCTTCGTGGAGCTCGACGGGCGCGACCACCGTGACGCGGTCGCCATCCATGGCGGAGACCCGGCCGCGGGGAGGCAGGTCACTGGAGGTCTTCAGCACACGCTGCAAGACGCTCGCCACATCTCTGGCACGGCCGGGGGGGGTGTCGTAGACGCGCATCACGGCTTGGTCGCCTGGGGTCGTGGATGCGGGTTGGTCCGCTTCGGGCGTCGTCGCGACGGTCACGGTGGTCAGCGGCAGGCTGTCGTCTCGCGGGGTTTCGCTGCCCCAGCACGCGCTCGAGGCAGCCGCGGCCACCATCAACACCAACGACGAACGAAGGAAGAAGGGTCGAGTCATCACGCCCAGTGCTACGCGCGGCGAGGCCCATCCTTCGGTCCTTCGAGGAAGAGTTGCGTTTTGACGCCTTGTCAACCCAGGGGGGGCCAGCCGTGACACCACGGCAGTGTTCGACCAGGGCCGTACGACGACGAACGAGGACACAGCCGAGCTGCCCCACGCTCGGTGCCGCTCATCGGACGCGCAGCGCCGATTTTCGTCTGACGCTGTTCCTCGGCAGCAGGGGAGGTATCATCGTCGGCCAAATATGCAGGTCGCAGTCGGAAAGGATGTCGAGGCGGTCTGCCGCAAGTGTGGCGAGGTCTGGCACGTGATCGTAGCCGTAGACACGGGCGGCAAGATCACCAAGGTTCAGTGCAAGCAGTGCGCGGCGTACCACCGCTATCGGCCCCCCGAGGGGGAGGACCGGGTGGATGCCGCCGCGAAGAAGGTGCGCAAGACCACCACGCGCAAGACGACGACGCGTAAGACGACCAAGAAGAAGGCGGCCAAGAAGAGCGCCTACTCGGAGCCCCTGGTCGAGCCTGATCTGTCGCGCCCGATCCGTCTGTACAAGATGACCGAGGTCTACACGCCCGGTGATCGCGTCGACCACCCCAAGTTCGGCGAAGGCGTGGTCGAGATGTCGCCGGGTCCGGGCAAGGTCAACGTGTTCTTCGAGAACGGCCGCAAGACGCTGGCCCACGAACGCTGAGGGCGGCCGAGGCCGCGGTACGGTGCAGCAGGGCCCCGCGGCGCACGCGGTCGATCCCCCGCAGGGGAGCGCACAGCCCTGGGTGCTCGCCGGGGGGGCAGAGCCCGCGACCTTCGCCGTCGCTGCGTTTGCCAGCCGGCGCCCCACGCCGTCGCTGCAGTCGCCAACCGCGATCTTCGCCGTCGCTGCGTTCGCCACCCGCGAGCAACAGCGTGGGAGGGAAGCGCCCTATCACGACCGACCGCCAAGGGCCGCGAACGCGCCTAGGGGTACACCGCGCGCAGCTCCAACGCGTCGAAGAAGCCGTCGCAATACGTGCCACCTTGCTTGCGGCAGCCGAGGTCGACCTGGATCGTCCGGGTGCCCACGGGTGCGAACCGAGTGTCCTGGCGCGGCACCCAGTCATCGGTCGTCTGCCAGCCCGTGTTCCACTGCTGCATGTTGGTGCCGTCGTCGTCCAGGTAGCGCACGTGGATCCGATACTCGTCGTTGTCGGTCGACAGTGAGCGCGTATACCCGCGGAACGAAAACCGCATCTGCCCCTGATCGATGAGGTCGGCCCACGCATCCACCTCGATGTCTTGCTCGAGCGAGAACGGGGCGTTGTCGGGCCCCGTATCGGCGGAGATGAAGCTGGTGCCCTCGTAGGGGACGTCGTAGACGCCCTGGAACTCGGCGGAGATCCAGGTGCCGTTGGCCGCCACCCAGCCCGGCACCGGGTTGCCCGCGACCTCACCCCCGGGGTTGGTGATGAGGTTGTCGCTCTGCCCCGTGCCGACGCCGGCCAAGCCACGCTCGACTTCGCCTTGGTCGTGGGTCAGGCGCAGGGCTCCAGACAGCGGCCCCAGGCCGTCGGGCGCGAAGCGAACCTCGAGGCTGCACATGTCGCCCGCCGCGAGGCTGGGCCCACAGTCGCCGCCCGCCCCCGGATAGCCACCGGGGTAGCTGAACGGTCCATCCGGCGACGCTCCGACCACCGTGGTCGCCATGCCATCGCCCGTGTTCGTCACCGTGAAGACATGGCCGCCACTACCACCGAGGTCGACCTGCCCGAAGTCGTGCGTGGGGCCATCGGAAATCTCCAGCACCGCGGTGCCGGCGGAATCGGTGGCAGCAGGGCCCGTCGTCGAGTCGGGATCGGGGGTGGTCGTGGGGTCCGAGCCGCCCGTCTGGGGACCGCCGCCCGTGCCGGGTGGCGGCCCGGTGGTGGGACCGGGGTCGTCGTTGGTGGTGCCCTCTTCGTCCATCTGCGTCGGGCCGAGGGTGTTGGCGCCTCCGGTGCCTTGACCCGTGGCATTGGGTGCACATCCGACGCCCAGCAGTACGATCAACAATGCACGAACCCGCTCCATCGTCGGTGGTCACCGTAGCACGGTGGCCTGAGCGTTCGCGCTCATCCCACGGGCCCGATGTCGTCGCAGGTTTCGACCAATCCTTGGGCCAGGGTCTGCGCGACGACGCCCTCGTAGAGGGTCGGATCTCGAACGTCGGCCCACGAGGGCGCCGATCCGAACGCGGTGAGAAATTGCCAGACGGGGGGGTCGTAGTCGGGCACACAATTGGGAGCGAGTAGTCCTGCGGTCACGATGCAGTCTTCGCCCCCACACCCGCTCTTCGCGTCCAGGACCATGTCGCGGTACATGCCCACGCCGCCCGGCGAGTGGTCGGTCTCGTTGGTCAGCACCAGCAGCGCCAGTGCAGCGCCCTCGTCACGCAAGAAGCCCTCGTTGGCGGCTGCGTTGCCCGGGCCGAGGGCATATCCGGCGGCCGCGACGGGGAAGTCGAACGCCCCACCACTACAGCCAACCTCCACGATCGCACCCGCAAACCACGCTTTGAGCTCGTCCCGTGCCGACTGTTCGTCGGTCCGCGTCTCGAAGTAGCTTCGGCCGTCGTACTCGAACAGCCGGCCCTGGTAGCCGTTGTGATCGACCAGCGTGTCGGTGATGAAGGCGTCGGCGATCACCGAGGGGCCCTCCACCGCAGAGCACCCGGTCTCACCGTGGCTGCCGCCATGCGAGAACGAGGTGGTCACGATACCGACGTGGAGGTCGGTGCCGCCCGCCAGCGAGTCGAACATGGCGTCGACGAGATCGGGTACGACCGCGGCCAGCCCCTGCTGCGCTTCACACATGGACCCCGAGTTGTCGATCACGAACAAGATGTCGGCGGCGTAGCAGGCATCGGTGGGAACGGCGGGACCGGACCCCACGTCGAGCCTCTCGCTCATCGAGGTGTCTTCGTCACCCACTGTGGTGCCGCTTGCACCCGCGACCGTAAGCCCCGACGCGAGGGGAGCGGTGGCGTTATCGCGGCCCTCGACGCCGCCACAACCCGCCAACAGTCCGCACACGGTCAGAAGTCGAATGCACCACACATGTAGGACACTACCAGCTAAGAGCCTACCTGAGTCGGTGGACTCCCCCCAGGCTCGCGGCGGGGGTGCCGATTGGATGGCCGTCGCCACCCAGGATGCAGCGGGTGTCCCCCAACACCCGATCTCCGAGGGCAACCGTCTTGGCGGGTCCCTTCGGTCTTCGTGGGCGCCGGTCCGCGGCCCGTGACCGCCCGCTCAGGGGTAGACGGCGCGCACCTGCAGCGCATCGAAGTACGCGTGGCAGATGCCTCCGCTGCTCTTTTGGCACCCGAGTTCGACCTCGATCGAGCGCGTCCCTACGGGTGCGGTCCGGTTGTCTCCGTAGGTGGTCCAGGTCTCGCTGCTCTGCCAATTGGTCGTGGCAGCCTCGAGGTTGTTCCCGGCTCCGTCGAGGTAGCGCACGATCATGCGATAGTCATCGTTGCCGCTGACGAGCGATCGCGCGCTGCCCACGAACTCGAATCGTATGGCGTCGGCATCGATGGTCGCCACCCAGGTTCCGACATCGACCACTTGGGTGAGCTGGTAGGGCTGGTTGTTGGGTCCGGCATCGGAGGTGATGTAGTTCGAGCCGGCGAACGGGAAGTTCTCGCCGTCGCCGAACACCCCCGCGATCCACGTCCAGACCTGCGGGTTCGTGTTGGTCCATCCCGGCGGCGGCGTCCCTGTGTTTTCCCCGCCGGGATTGTCGAGGAGGTTGCCGCTCGTGCCCGCCCCACCGCCTTGCATCGAGCGAATCGCCTGGCCTTGGTCGTAGTCGATCGTCAGCGTGCCGAACAACAGCCCCAGGGCGTCGGGGCCGAAGCGGATCTCGACCGTGCAGCTGTCACCGTCGTCCAGCTGGGCACCACAGGTCCCATTGTCGCCGGGGTACCCGCCTCCGGTGTACGTGAACGCGCCGCCCGGATCGCTGCCCCCCAGGCCCGTCGCGACATCGTCACCCGCGTTGGTGATCTGAAACAGGTGGGTGCTCGCGCTGCTCGTGTCGATGGGGCCGAAGTCGAAGGACGGGCCATCGGAAATCTCGATGAGGGGGTTGGTGCCGCCCGTGGTGGGGTCGATGGCCGCGGTCGTGCCAGCGGGGGGAGGCTCGACCGAGGTCGTCTCGCCCACCGGGCCGGGCCCCGTACTCCCTCGGCCAGTGC
>JAHZJA010000155.1 GCA_022601155.1 Deltaproteobacteria bacterium
AGACCCGCGTTGACCTGGCCCGTCAGGCCGAGCGCCTGGGCGCGGGCAAGGCTGCCGCGGATGTCCTCCACCGCCTTGGCCGTGGCGGGATCCTCGGGCGGCGCAAATCGAGCCATCAGGTGGTCGGTGCGGGCGCACTCCTCGAGCGAAGGAAGCCCCGTTGCCGCCCGCACCGAGTGCGTCACCGCCTCGCGGTCGGCGTGGGCCAACAACCCCGCGGTGGCGTCCATGGCCGCCAGCCGTCCGCTCAGGCAGATCATGCGGCGATCGAGCAGGGCGGTCGATTGCTCGTGGCGGACATGGGTGGCCTCGCAGGCGTCGCGATAGCCATCGCGCCACTGGGTCGCATAGGCATCGAGCTCGTCGACGACGGTGGTGAGACTTGCCTGGGCGAACTCGGCGTCGACCTGGGTGAAGGCGGTCTGGATCTCTCCGCGTCGGGTGTCGTTCCACGCCGCCTCGAGCCGCGGCTCACCACCGGTGCAAGGGTCGCTCGGGGTCGTGGTCCATCGAGCTGCCGTCGCCGACAGGGCGGCGATGCCCACGGCGGTGAATCCCGCCACCAAGACCCGTCGCCGCTTGTGGATCGGATCGCGATCGAGCGCGTCGAGCAGCGCGTCCATGGTGGGGAAGCGCTCGTCGATGTCGACGGCCAGTCCGCGCCGCAGCACTCGGCGCACGAACGCCGGTACGTCCCGCGAGGTTGGCTCGGCGAGCGTGCCACGGCAGACCGCCATCGCCAGCTGCATGCGTGTGTCGCCCCGAAACGGCCGCTCGCCGTACAGCGCTTCCCACAGCGTCACGCAGAACGCGAACTGGTCGGTGCGAGCCTCGGGCGACTGGCCACGGTGCTGCTCGGGCGCCATGTAAGCGGGAGTGCCTGCCAGTGCGCCGGTCTCCGTCAGACGGATCGAGACGCTGTCGGCGGGCGGGAGCACCACCTCGTCTTGCGAAGACGATTCCTCGCGCGACAGCTCACCCACCGATCGGGCCAGCCCAAAGTCCACCACGCGCGCGCGACCATCGTGCCCCACCAGCACGTTCTCGGGCTTGAAGTCGCGGTGAACCAAGCCTTGCTGGTGGGCGGCGGCGAGGCCTCGGCCCGCCTGCACCATCATGGGAAGCACCTCCCGCCACGAGCGCGACTGCTCTCGGTTCCACTGACCGAGCGTCTGGCCGTCGACGAATTCCATCGCGACGAACAGCCGGTTGTGGAACGTGCGGACTTCATGGACGCCGACCACGTTGGGATGCGACAGGCGGGCCATCGCCTGGGCCTCTCGCAGCAGCCGTGCCTGGCCCTTGGAGCGGTCCGGGCGGTTGGACGAGTGCAGGAGCTTGAGGGCGACGCGGCGATCGAGATCGCGGTCGTACGCGGCGTACACCACCCCCATCCCGCCCGCACCAACCTGCTCCAGGATCACGTAGCGACCGACGACCTGGCCGCGTTCGAGCAGCTCGTCCTCACTGCGTCGCTCGATGCCGTCATCGACCATCGTCGCGGTGGCACTGGGTGCCTCGAACGACTCGTTCGACGGTGTCGTTGCTCCCGAACGGGGCATCCCCGACAGTGTAGCCTCCGTGCTCGGGTTCGAACCCAGCCCGCTGCGCAGTCCGCCAAGCCCCCGTTTTCGAGCGTGAGACGGGCGGTTGAGGCTTCGTCGGAGGAGGGGGCCGCGGCTGCTACACTCAGGCCCGTGAGCCCGCAGGTCTTGCCGGAAACACTGGTCCTGCGATTTCGCGACCTTGCAACCGACCCTGGCGAGACGATCGACCGCCACTACGACATCTCGAACCGCGAGGGCCGAGTGTGGTGGGGCTGGTGGCACAAGGCGCGCGAGCACGTGCCCGTCACGGCCTTCGCCCACATCAACGAGCGGGCCAAGGGCGACGGACTCGAGGTCTATCTGCTCAACGCGCACGAGCGTCGGGTCCACCGCGCCCGACTGGTCAAGGTGCACTGGAAGGACGACCTCGAGCCGTTCACGTCGCCGTTCCCCTGGTTCACGCCCGGGTACTACCGCGGCCGCCGGTGCAAGGTGTGGTTCGAGCTGTCGAAGGTCGAGCGCGACGAGATGGCGTTCGACCCGCTCAACGAGCTGGTGCAGGTGTCGGTCCCGCAGTTCTTTCGTGGCGCCGAGCCGGTCGAGTTCGCCCGCCTCGACGGCGTGAGGCTCGGCAGCGCCGACAGCCTCGACGAACAAAACCGCACCGTCTGGTTCGTGCGTCGCCCTCGCGCGGGCGAGACCGTCCGCTCGATGGACGAGTTCATCGGCACGGGCAGCCGGCGCCGTACGGGACCGGTGGGTGCGCACGAGGACCAGAGCTTCCCGCGCGACTATTTTCTCACCCGCGGCCGTCGGCTTCTGTGGTTGTCAGACCTTCACTTCGCCAAGGGCGAGCATCGACATGCCCACGGCTTTGCCTACCAAGGCGAAGACACCGCGTACCAGTTCAACCTCCACCAGGAGATCGAGCGCGTGCTCGAGGACCACAAGGTCTTGCTCGACGTGGAGGGCGTGTTGCTGTCGGGCGATGTCACGTGGAAGGCCGACCCCGAGGAGTTCCGTGAGGCGCGGACGTTCATCCGTGAGCTGATCGCGAAGACCGGCAAGACCGATCAAGCCGCTCGGGTCGCGCTGTGCCCCGGCAACCACGACATTCGTTTCTCGGATGAGCCGTGGCGCAAGGGGGCACCGATCGATGTCGCGAGCGACGAGGCGCGTGCCGCCTACGGTGCGTTCTACGAGACCTTGTTCGACACCGAACCCAATCGCCACCTCAGCATGGGACGACGGTTCCTGCTGGCGGGAGCGGTCCCCGTGGAGATCGTCTGCCTCAACAGCAACGTGCTCCAGCAAGAGCAGTCGGTGTTCCAGGGCCACGGCTTCATCGGCGAGGACCAGCTGCGGCACGCCGCCAAGGAAGCGGGCTGGGACGACACGCGCGACACCAGCTATCGCGACCGGCCCCGCGCCGTTCGCATCGCGGTGGTCCATCACCACTTGCTGCCGGTCATCCACCAGCTGCTGCCCGAGCGCGGCGGGGGGCACAGCTACAGCACGCCGCTGGACGCCGAGCGGCTCGCCAGCTGGATCGTGGAGCACCGGATCGACCTGGTGCTCCACGGCCACATGCACGAGCCGTTTTGCGTGGAGATCAACCGCGGCACGACGATCGAGTCCCCGCGGGAGGACTGGCACACCTTCACCGTGTGTGGGCTCGGCAGCACGGGGGTTGCCCGCGAGTTTCGCCTCAGCGGCACGCCCAATCTCGCGGCCACTCTCGAGTTCAACTCGAAGTCCGTGAAGATCGAGATGTACGAGATCGTGGCCAGCGGCCCGGTTCGCCGCAAGCACGCGGAGTTCGAGGTGCCGATTCGTCGCAGGGTGTAGGCGAGGCGGCGTCGACATCTGGGTGCGTCGAGCTGATACAACCGGTTGGCCATGGACGGCGCGATCGGAGCGATGCAGCAGCGATGGACGAGGGTCGCGGCCCGGCTGCGCGACGGCCTCCCGCTGCCTTCGGCCCCACTACGCGCCTTGCTCGGGCAGCTGCTCGACGAGCCGCGCACGGGTGCGTGGCATCCCACCGGATTCGTGGTGCTGAACCTGGCGGACGACGACGTCGGCACGCTGCGTCTGCACCTGTGGCCCGAGCAGGGCCGGGAGTACGGCACGCCGTGCTGGCCCGTTCACGATCACGTGTGGTGGCTGCGATCCCAGGTGCTGTGCGGGACGGTGCGTAGCCGCGAGTACACCGTGCGAGAAGAGTCCGGAGCGACGGCGACCCTGTACGCGGTGCACTACGGTCCGGAGCAGCGTTCCTCGATGCATCGGAGTGAGCGCCAGGTCGTGGTGACGGCCGCAGTGCCGACTACGGTCGAGGCGGGGCAGCGCTACACCGTCGACGCGGGCGTGTTCCATGCATCGCGGGTGGAGCCGGGGTGCATGGCCGCGACGCTGGTGGCGACGCGCCGCACGGGGCAACCTCGGCCGTGGGTCGTGGGCCCGTCCGATGGACCCCCACGGGTTCCCGTACAGCGGCCTGCCGCCTCGACGCAGCTCGTCCGTGGGCTGGTCGAGCGCGTGCGCGACAGCCTCTGTGACTTGGGCTAGCCTGGACTTTGGCGGTTTTCCATGGGCCACAACGCCGCCAGCGGCAGCTGCCTGGCGAGGCTGCGCTTCGAAGGCGCATCGGGTCATGCGTCGAGGAGCGAAAACACTGCCACAGCGGTCGGGGGCGGTGTTATGGCGCGTGGAAAACCGCCAAAGAGGCTAGCATGCGCGCATGAACTCGCTGCGGTTCATCGGTCTGGGGATCCTGTCGTCGTTGCTCGCCTGCGCGGCGCCCGGTCAGGGGAGAAAGGCGCGGCAGGGCTACGCGCAGGCCGAGTCCATCATCGTGGGGCTGGATGGCTACCGCGAAGACAACGGGCAGTACCCGGGGCGCCTGGTGGACCTGGTGCCCAAGTACATTCCCATCGTCCCGATGTCGGCGCAGGGGAAGGACTTCCAGTACATCGGCAACGGCGACAGCTACATGCTGTCGTTCGTGTACACGGGGCCAGGGCTCAATCACTGCACGTATCCGTCGCAGCGTCGGGCGTGGACCTGCGGCGGGATGTTCTGAGCGAGGGCCCGCGGACGCTCCGCACGTGGCTCCGGTAAGATGGGACGCATGGGATCGTGCCGTGCGTCGACGCTATGGATGGTGGCGGGCTTGGTGTTCGCCCTCGTGGGCTGCAAGCCGCCGACCGAGCAGCAACGCTACAAGCGCGCGCTGGGGTGGAAGGACATCGATGATGTGCGTCAGCACCTCGATGGTGGCAAGGATCCCAACCATGTGTTCGACGATGGCTCGCGACCGGTGCACGTGGTGGCCGGATCCATCCACGGTGAGGCGGAGATCCTGCGCTTGTTGATCGAGCGGGGCGCGACGCTCGACGCGACCGACGGCGACGGCAAGACCCCCTGGGACATCCGCTGGGGTGACGGCAAGCGAAAGCTCGATGCCGACGACGGGACGCTGTTGCTGACACTGATCGACGGCGGGTTCGTTCCCGTGATCCCGATGGAAGAAGGAGGGCGGACCCCGCTCCACCAGGCTGCGCGTCGCGTCCC
>JAHZJA010000156.1 GCA_022601155.1 Deltaproteobacteria bacterium
CATCGCGAGCTGACCGACAGCGGCCTCGACGTGGAGGTGTTGTTCCTCGAGGCCAGCAACACGTCGCTGGTCCGGCGCTATTCCACCACGCGTCGGTTGCATCCGATGGGCCATCTGCCGGAGGCGATCGACCGCGAGCGCGAGCTGCTCACCCCGATTCGGGAGGTGGCCTCGCTGTCGATCGACACCACCGACCTCAACACCCGGCAGCTGCGGCAGCTGGTGCGAGACCGGTATGGCGGAACGGGCCTGCGGGTTGGCCTGGTCTCGTTCGGGTTCTCGCGCGGGCTTCCGGCGCAGGCCGATGTGGTGCTCGACGTACGTTTCTTGCGCAATCCGTTCGAGGTCGAGCAACTGCGACCGCTGTCGGGGCTGCACGAGCCCGTGGCGCGCTATGTGCTCGACCAGGCCGATGCCCAGGCGATGCTCGAGCACGTCGAGTCGCTGGTGCGGTTCCTGGTGCCGCGGGTGCTCGCCGAAGGGCGCTCCTACCTCACCGTGGCGGTCGGCTGTACGGGCGGTCAGCATCGCTCGGTGGCGCTGGTCGAGGCGCTCAAGCTGAGACTCGAGCGCCACATGGGTGAGCAGGCGGTGCCGGCTCGTCTCCTGGTTCGACACCGCGACGTTGGGCACGGCTCATGAGCACCGAACAACCGGCCAGCCCCGCCGTGGGTATCGTGCTGCTGGGTCACGGAACCACGGCCAGCGTGTTGCTCGAGGCCGCCAAGACGATCGTCGGCTCCGATGGGCTGGATGGTGTGGTGGCGATCGACGCCGGGTCGGGGGAGACACCGCGGTTGACCGATCAGCTCTGCGACGTGATCGCGCAGGTCGACGCTGGGGCCGGGGTCTTGGTGTTGGTCGATCTGTGGGGGGCAAGCCCTTGCAACTGCGCCCAGCGTCAGTCCCAGCAGCACATCACCGTGACCGTTGCCGGCCTCAACCTCGCCATGCTGCTCAAGCTGGCCGCGCTCGATCGCCACGCGCAGTCCGCCGAGTCGTTGGGTTCCGCGTGCGCCGACTCGGGGCGCCGTGCGGTCCAGGTTCAGGTGCACACACCCACCACCTCAGAGGCTTCAGCATGAGCGACGAAACCACCGGAGAGCTCGAGATCGTCAACGACCTGGGCTTGCACGCCCGCGCGGCGAGCAAGCTGGTCAAGCTTGCCAACGGCTACGACGCCGAAGTGTGGGTCGGCCACGACGGCCGCGAGGTCAACGGCAAGAGCATCTTGGGCGTGCTGATGCTGGCGTGCGCCAAGGGCAGCACGATCACGCTGCGCTGCGAGGGCCGCCAGGCCGCCGTTGCATTCCAATCGCTGGGTGATCTGGTCCGCGACGGCTTTGGAGAGCGGTGACGGGCGAGGTCGACGAAGCGGGTCGCGACGATCCTCGACGTCGCCGCCGCCGCGAGGGCACGGCGGCCAGCCCAGGGGTCGCGATCGGTCCGGCTCATGTGGTGGACCGGCGCAAGGTGCTGGTACCCCACCGCACCATCGACAAGACCGAGGTGGAGCCCGAGCTGCGCCGGTTTCGGAAGGCACTGCGCGACACCCAGTCTCAGCTCGAGCAGATCAAGTCGCGGCTGCCGCACGGTGAGCACCGCCAGATCCTCAAGGCACAGCAGTTGATGCTGCGCGACCCGGACCTCGCCTCCCACGTGGAGCAGTTCATTCGCGAGGAGCACATCGGGGCCGAGTGGGCGCTGGCGCGGGTGACCGACGAGATCCGCGACACACTGCGGCAGGCCGACAACGAGTACTTCCGCGAGCGTAGCAGCGACATCACGTTTCTCGCCGAGCGCGTGTTGGTGACGCTACGCGGAGAGGAGCCCGAGGAGATACGAACGCCGTCGGGCGCAGTCGTGGTCGCGCACGATCTATCGCCGGCCGACACCGCGGGCCTCGCTCGCACCGAGGTGGTGGGCATGGTCACTGCGGTGGGGGGTCCAACGTCCCACAGCGCCATCGTGGCCCGGGCGATGGAGATTCCGGCCGTGGTCGGACTGGACTCGATCGACGAGGAGGTCGAGGACGGCGACACCGTCATCGTGGACGCGATTCACGGGGTGGTCATCGTGCGGCCCAGCGACGCCGAGCAGGCGCAGTGGGAGGAGATTCGGGATCGCTACGAGCAGTTCGAGGATCGAGTCCAGCGCGAGCACGGGTTGCCGGCCTCGACCCGCGACGGCACGCACATCACGCTGCGGGCCAACGTGGCGCTCGAGGCCGAGATCGGCTCGGCCCTGTTCCACGGGGCGGAAGGGGTGGGGCTGTACCGCACCGAGTTCCTGTTCATGGACCGCGAGGTCCCGCCTACCGAGGAGGAGCACTACCGGATCGCCAAGGCGGTGCTGCGCAAGGTCGCGCCGTACCCGGTGGTGTTCAGGACCTTCGACCTGGGCTCGGACAAGCCCACCAAGTTGGTCCGCTTCCACGAGCGCGAGCGCAATCCCGCGATGGGGCTCCGGTCCATGCGGCTGGCCCTGCGCGAGCGAGAGATGTTCTTGGCACAGCTTCGGGGCCTGTTGCGGGCGGCCGTACACGGGCCTCTGCGAATCATGGTGCCGCTCATCAGCGGGCTCTCGGAGCTCAATGCCGCCTTCGATGCGGTGGCCGAGGCTCGGGCTCAGCTCGAAGATGCCCGGGTCGCGCACGCCGAGCACGTCCCCGTGGGCACGATGATCGAGATGCCCTCGGCGGCGATCATCGCCGATCGCATCGCACCCCACGTGGACTTCATGAGCATCGGGACCAACGATCTCATCCAGTACACGTTGGCGATCGACCGCGAGAACGACGACGTCGCCTACCTGTACCGGCCGCTGCAGTCCGCGATCCTGCAACTGATTCAGCGCGTCAGCGAAGCGGGCCAGTCGGCGGGCATCCCGGTCAGCCTGTGCGGAGAGCTCGCCG
>JAHZJA010000019.1 GCA_022601155.1 Deltaproteobacteria bacterium
GCCGACCTTGTCGGGGTCTTGTTGGAATCGAGCCCATCCGCTGCGTGCACCGTCGACGACGCGCTGCACGGTCTCGCTGGCGGACGAGACATAGCGATGACACTCGAAGATCGAGCGGAGCTCGTCCTCGCTCATGTTGGCGCGGAAGGTCGGCTCCTCGCGAAGCGCGTCTTCCAGCGACTTGCCGGTGGTCGCGGCCTTCATGCAGGCCTCGTAGACGATCTCGTGGGCGCGCTGTCGGCCGAGCTTGGGGGCCATGACCATCATCGCCGACTCGGCGAAGATCATGCCGCCCTTGGTCCACAGCGCCTCGCGCATGCGCTCGGGCTTGACCACGAGGTTCTGCATCACGAAGTTCGTGTTCGCCAGCGAGCGCGAGGTGAGGTCACAGACCTCCGGGATCACCGTCCACTCGGTCATCCAGCAGGCGAGGTCGCGCTCGTGCTCCTGCATCATCGCCTCCGCCGCGGCGCTGACCAGCCGTCGGCAGAGTTTCTCCACTGCCATCACGTTCTCGCACATCATTGGATTGCGCTTTTGCGGCATCGTGGAGCTGCCGATCTTGCCCGGATGAAACGGTTCTTCGACCTCGTCGATTTCCGTTCGCATCAGGTTGGCGATCTCCCGGCACATCTTGGAGTTGGTGGCGCAGATCATCCCGCAGATGCTGGCGAACTCGGCGATGTGGTCGCGGGCCGTGTGCCAGGCGATGTCGGAGACCCGCAGGTCGAGGATCTCCATCACGCGGGCCAGCACCTTGTCACGCTCGGCGCCGAGCGAGGCCAATGTGCCGACTCCGCCCGAGAGGCTGCCGAGGAACAGCCGCGGTGCGATCTGCTCCAGTCGCACCACGTGGCGATGGGCCTCGCGGGCCCACACCGCCACCTTGAATCCGAACGTCGTCGGCACCGCGTGTTGGCCGTGGGTTCGCCCCGCCATCACCGTGTCCTTGTGCTCCTCGGCGAGGCTCACGAGCGTACGCTCCAGCCGCAGCAGGTCGCGGTAGATGAGGTCGGACGCGGACTTGAGCTGGAGCACCATCGCGGTGTCGACGATGTCCTGGGTGGTCGCCCCCCAATGCACGTACTCGGCCGCGCCCTTGGGCACGATCCGCTCGAGCTCGTATAGCAGCCCCATGATCGGGTGCCCGCCAGTACGGACGACGTCCGCCTGCACGCGATCGAGGTCCATCTCCGAGACCTTGGCACTGCCCGCGATGAGGTCCGCTGCCTCCGCTGGGATCAGCCCGCAATCGGCAGTGGCGTGGGCGATGGCCACCTCCACGTCGAGCATGCACTGGAGCCGATGTTCGTCGGTGAACACCGCCCGCATTTCCTTGGTTCCGTAGTAGTCTTCGAGAAATCGCGACATGGTCCTGTGGTCTCCTTGGCTAGTCCTGTCCGACCGCACGGCGTACGTCGTGTACGGGAGGCGAGTCGACGACGGTCAGCGGTGGTGGTGATTCCGCGCTCCGCAGCACGCGGTCGATGAGCTCTCCGTGTGCTCCCAGGTGGTTGCGGGGGTCGAGCAGGCGCTCTACCGCCTGTGGCCCGCCGAGTGCCTCGATCACGCCGGGGTGATGGCATAGAAGCTCGGAGAACGAGTTGCCTTGGTCTTGGCTACGCTGAGAGATCTCGCGCACCAACCGATAGGCGGTCTCTTTGCCGCGGCACTGGGCCAGCGCGAACACGAAGGCCTCGGTGCACAGCGCCTCGCGGCAGTCGAAGGCCCGGCCGGCCATGGTCTCTCCGTGCACGGTGAGCGAGGCGATGACGTCGTCGAGCATCGTCAGCGCCGCGACCGAGTAGTGGGAGGCATCCGCCACCGCGCACCACTCCAGTCGCGTGCCCCGATAGTCGCGTTCGTGCTCGAGGACCATCGCATCCAGGGCGAGCGGGACCTGGGCCTTGGTGAGGCGGGCCAGTGCGACGACCTGCTCGCAGGCCTCCGGGTTGCGCTTGTGGGGCATCGTGCTGCTACCCACCTGGTGCGCACTCCAGCCGATCTCCACCTCGCCGATCTCGTTGCGGTTGAGCGTGCGGATCTCGTCGGCGATGCGGGCGGCGGTCGCCGACACCATCGCCAGCAGATGCACGTACTCGGCCATCCTGTCGCGCGCCACGTGCCACGCCGTGGAGGGAGCGGTCAGTCCCAGGCGCGCGGAGAACCGCTCGAGCAGCTCGACGGCACGGCTACCGAGGGCGGCCATCGTGCCCGCTCCCCCGAACAGCTGGGCCACCAAGATGCGGGGCCGCGCGCTCACCAGGCGATCGCGCTGCCGAGACAGCTCGTCCAGCCACCCCGCCATCTTGAGCCCGAACGTGGTCGGTAGCGCGGCGACCGAGTGTGTCCGCGCCACCATCAGCTGGTCGCGGTGAAGGCGGCAACCCTGTGCGAGCCTCCGAATGACCGCGTCCACCTGCGGCACCAGAGCATCGAGCACGGCGCCCATCTCCAGCGACTGCGCCGTGTCCTGGATGTCTTGGGTGGTGGCACCGAAATGAATCCACTCGCCAGCGTCGCCGTCGCACGCGCTGCGGAGGGCGCCCAGCAGTGGCACGATGGAGTGCCCGGTGCGATGGATGCCGCCCGCCACGCTGCGTAGATCGAGGCGGTCCACAATGGCGCGGCGCTCGATCTCCGCCGCCGCCGCGGTGGGAATGATGCCCAGCTCCGCTTGCGACCGGGCCAGCGCGACCTCGACGTCGAGCCAGCGCTGTAGCCGAGCGCGGTCGCCAAAAATAGCCCGAGTCGCACCCGTCGCGTAGCCACCACCGTGGAACCGTGAGTCCACGATATGGCATGGATCAGGGGCTCCCATGCGATCTGACAGAGAATCGTCTTGCTGGTCCAATCGGTGCTCCAAACCCGTTCGCTCAACTGTGTCACAGCGGTCGTCACGGTGATGGGCCCAAAGTGATGCGTGCCGACTGCCGGTTGTGGACGCACGATCATCGAGCGGCGAAATGCCGGACCACACCCCGTTGATCGCGAAAAAAATCGGGCCGCAGCAACGACCACGCGATGAGCCCAAGACGCGATCCGAACCCGACGACGCGATGACCACCGACGACTTCTACGGCCAGGCTGCACGCCAGCTCCAAGACCGCTTCGACACGCGAAGGCTGGCCGACAGGCTCCGACAGGTGCGTGTTCACGAGACCTTGACTTCGCGTGACCGGGCGTTGATCGAGCGGGCGCCGATGGTGTTGCTCGCCACCGCCGACGCCGACGGCCGGCCCGACTGCTCGTACAAAGGAGGCGTGCCCGGCTTCGTTCGGATCGTCGACGAGGCCACGCTCGAGCTGCCCAGCTACGACGGCAATGGGATGTTCCGGAGCCTGGGCAACGTGATCGAAAATCCCCACGTCGGTCTGCTGTTCATCGACTTTTCGTCCGGCGCTCGGCTTCGGTGCAACGGGCGGGCGCAGGTACTCAGTGAGGCGGCAGTGTTGGGGCGTCACCACGGGGCGCAGCTGGTCGTTCGCGTCGCCATCGAGCAGCTGTTCCCCAACTGTGGGCGTTACTTGCATCGGGGGCCGGCGGGCCCGTTGTCCGAGGATGCGCCGCGGCCCGGTCATCAACCACCGCCAGCGGCGTGGAAGCAAAAACCCGACTACGACGGCACCTTGCCGTCGCAGTGATCTGCGTGGTTTCGCTCCGCGGCCACCATCGGTCTGGCCTGGGGCGGTAGCGGCATGGCTCGGGCTGGGTGTGAGTGAGCGCCCAGTCGAAGCGCCCGATGGGGATGGGAGCCGTTGGGTGCCACCGTTGCGCCGCCGTCGATGCGGGTGTGCGAGCATTTTCGCAGCGCACAGCTGGGGCCGACTGGGTACCATCTGGACTCGGTAGGCCAGGTCTGGAGGCATTTCGTTGTCGAGCTCAGTCGATGCATTCATGGAGTACGTACGGTCGCGCAACCCCGGCGAGGACGAGTTCCTTCAGGCGGTGCACGAAGTCGTCGAGTCGGTCATGCCGTTGGTCGAGTCGACCCCGGCCTATCGCCAGGCGAAGATCCTCGAGCGCATGGTGGAGCCCGAGCGTGTGCTCATGTTCCGCGTGCCGTGGGTCGACGATCGCGGCGGGGTGCACGTCAACCGCGGCTTTCGAATCGAGATGAGCAGTGCCATCGGCCCCTACAAGGGCGGGCTGCGCTTCCATCCCAGCGTCACGCTGGGCACGCTCAAGTTCCTCGCGTTCGAGCAGGTGTTCAAGAACAGCCTCACCACGTTGCCGCTGGGCGGGGGCAAGGGGGCTCGGACTTCGATCCCAAGGGCAAGAGCGATGGCGAGGTCATGCGCTTTTGTCAGTCGTTCATGTCGGAGCTGTACCGGCATATCGGTCCGAACACCGACGTGCCCGCAGGTGACGTGGGGGTGGGGGGCCGGGAGATCGGCTACCTGTTCGGCCAGTACAAGAAGCTCAGCAACCAGTTCTGCGGCGTGCTCACGGGCAAGGGCCTGGGGTGGGGCGGCTCGCTCATTCGCCCCGAGGCGACCGGCTACGGCGCGGTCTACTTTGCCCAGGAGATGCTCAACCATCGGGGCGAGGGCCTCACGGGCAAGGTCGCCACCGTCTCCGGGTCGGGCAACGTCGCCCAGTTCGCGGTGGAGAAGCTGACCCAGCTCGGGGCCAAGGTGGTGACCATGAGCGACAGCAGCGGCACCATCGTCGACGAGTCGGGTATCGACGCCGAGAAGCTGGCGTGGGTCATGGATCTCAAGAACGTGCGACGCGGACGGATTCGCGAGTACGCCGATGAGTTCTCGGGCAGCCGTTACCTCGAGGGCGAGCGCCCGTGGGGCGTGCCCTGCCAGCTGGCGCTGCCGTGCGCGATCCAAAACGAGATCGACGCCGACGATGCCAAGACGCTGGTGGCCGGGGGATGCATCTGCGTCTCCGAGGGCGCCAACATGCCGACCGTGCCCGACGGGATCGAGACCTTCCTTGGTGCGAAGATCCTCTACGGTCCGGGCAAGGCCGCCAACGCGGGAGGCGTGGCGACCTCCGGGCTGGAGATGTCGCAGAACGCGACCCACATCAACTGGACCCGCGAGGAGGTCGACGGTCGCCTCCACATGATCATGAAGTCGATCCACGCCGCGTGCGTACAGCACGGCACCGACGGCGATCACGTCAACTACGTCAATGGGGCGAATGTCGCTGGCTTCATCAAGGTTGCCGATGCGATGATCGACCAAGGTGTGGTCTGACGCGCTCCAGAGCCTGGTCCCCGTAAGGA
>JAHZJA010000157.1 GCA_022601155.1 Deltaproteobacteria bacterium
CTCGATCGCCGACAATCCCGGCGGGGTTCCGGGGACCTTGATCATCAGGTTGGGTCGATCGACGGCCTTCCACAGCCGTCGCGCCTCCTCCACCGTGCCCTCGGTGTCGAACGCGAGGCTGGGGGAGACCTCCAGGCTCACATAGCCGTCGAGGCCGTCGGTCTCGTCGTACACCGTGCGAAGTGCATCGGCTGCCTCGCCGATGTCGACGATCGCCAGGCGCTCGAAGATCTGCTTGGCATCGAGCGCGGGGTCGCCGATGAGATCGTCGAGCACGTCGTCGTAGTCGTCGCTGCCCGTGATCGACTTTTGGAAGATCGCCGGGTTGGAGGTCATGCCTCGCAGGCCCTGCTCCTCGATGATGCGGGCGAGCTCGCCGCTGCGGGTCATGCCCCGCCGGATGTAATCGAGCCAGATCGACTGGCCTTGCGCCGCCAGCTGTTGGAGAGGATTCATGCGTGACCTCCTGGAAGCCGCGGTACCGCAGTAGGACCGGCTGCCTCCGAGGCCCCTGCTATAGAAAACGGGCTCCTTCGAGGCAAGGGCTGCCCGGCGGAGGGCTCAGTCGGGTGTTCGCGGCCACAGCGACCCAAGCGGCCTGAGCAGTCGCAACGGCGTGAACTGGCGCCACGAGACCAGCAGCGCCACCAAGTAGACGGCCAGGATCGCCAACGGTGCTCCCAGCGCGACCAGCATGTCGTCGGACCAGCGGCCCACCGCGAAGGGGATCACGAACAAGAACATCGGCGCGTTGAACGGTACGGAGGCGGTCGCGCCGATCACGGAGTTGCGGGCCACCGTCCCGCGCAGCTCGGGGTCGAGCATGCGGAGCAGGGCCAGGCCCGTGGAGACGGTGCCCGTTCCCATCCCGAACAGCACCAGCGCGTGCGAGAACGAGGCCTCCGGGAACGCTCGTTTGGCCAGCCACAGGGTGCCGAGGAGGGTGATGACGGCAGTGACGGCCGTCATCACGACGATCGGGACGAGCCAGGTGCCCAGCACCTCCAGCTCGACCGCCGCAAACGCGCCCGCGGTGGTGATGTCGACGGCCACCACCGAGATCCGCGCCAGCATCGTGTCGTTGAACGGCTTGTCGCGTCCCATGCGTCGGGCCGTGCGACGCAGGGCGATCGCCAGCAGCGAGCCGACGATGAAGTGCATGCCCCAGAACGTGGCGATGAGCTTGTCGCCCGGATGGATGAGCGCGATCACGCCCGAGATGAACCCGAACACCGCCAGGTACACGCAGCCGATGATGATGAGCTGCATCGACAGCGGCTCGTTGCGTCCCGGCACATCGGGGGTCGGCCCAGGTTGGGCCGCGTCGTCACGGTCGGTGGTGCGCTCGGCGATGGGAACGTCGGCGGCGGGCGGAACTTCCTCTTCGGGGGTGATGAGTCCGCGGCGACGGGCGATCGCGACCAGCGGGATGCCGATCACGATGCAGTACATGAAGCCCAGCGTCGCGAAGATCAGGCCGATCTGACCGCCGTCGGGCATCAGGCCCAGGTTCTCCCAGGAGCCACCGAGCGACAGGGCTTGCCCCGGTCCCTGCTGAAAGCCGAGCGTGAGCATCAGCCCAAAGCCAGGATGGAGCGGCTGGGACAGCACGTAGAACAGGGCGACCAGGCTCAGGCCCACGATCGCCTGCACCACGCCGATCGTCGCGTTGCCGACGGCCAGTGACCACGCGGCACCGCCCTTGCGCTGCTTGGGCGCGGCCTGCAAGCCCACCGCGATGAACATCACCGCGAACGCGTGATAGACGATGAGCTTCATCGACTCGATGTCGGTGGGGATGAGCTCGAGGCCGCTGGGGCCCAGCGTCAGCCCCAGGACTCCGGCCACGATCGCGTTGGGCACGGCCAGGCGGCGCAGCGCCCCCACCCCGTGGATCACCAACGCCGCCGCGGCGAGCAGGCCCGCCAGGATCAGCAGGTCGACGACGATCCCGGACTGCCAAAAGTGCACGCGGCGCCAGGGTATCAGCGCCGTGGTGTTCGGGGGAGAGCGTTCCCGCGGCGTGGCATGATTGCAGACGTGTGGCGGGCGGCATGCGTGGGAGCCCTGGTGGGGCTCGGCTGGGCCTCGCCAGGGCACGGCCTCGCACGACCGGACGCCGATGCGGCGCATTCCCGGCCCAAGGCCTCGCAGCGGGGGCCCACCGAGGATCTCACCCTGACGTTCGTCGGCGATGTCGTCCTGGGCGAGTACGTTCGCGATCGACACCGCAGCTTTGCCGGCCCACAGGCGCCGGGCCCCGCGTTCGAGGGGGTGGCGACCTTGCTGCAGTCGGATGTGGTCGTGGGCAACCTCGAGAGCCCGGTGATGAGCACGATCCCCTCCGTCAGCCCCCTGCGCTGGGGGCATCGGTTCGGCGCGGCTCGGCCCACGGTGCAGGCGTTGGCCTCGGCTGGATTCTCGGCGGTGAGCCTGGCCAACAACCACGCCAACGATCTGGGACGTGCGGGGCTGGAGCAGGGCCCGGCGCTGCTGCGTGACCATGGGGTGGTCCCGGTCGGGGCGGCGCGGCGCGATGGCTCACCGTTCGTGGTGCAGACGCTCGAAGCGAAGGGGTGGCGCATCGGTCTGCTGGCGGCCACGACCTGGCTCAATCACCAACCGCAGCCCGACGAGCCCACGGTTCCCGTCGTGCGCCTGGCCGAGCTCGCTTCGGTGCTGGGCCCGGTGGTGGAACAGGCGCGAGACGATCACGATCTGATGGTCGTGTTGCTGCACTGGGGACGCGAGGGCAAGGAGCGCCCCGACGACGCGCAGCGGGCCGCCGCCCACGACCTGGTCGACGCCGGGGCCGACCTGGTGATCGGTCACCACCCGCATGTGCTGCAGGGGGTCGAGCACTATCGCGGTGCGCTCATCGCCTACTCGCTGGGCAACTTCCTGTTTCCGGCGCGACGTCCCGAGTATCGTCGCAGCGCGGTCTTGCGCGTCGACGTGAGCGCGGGCTCGTCGTGTATTCGGGCGGCAACGGTGCACGCGATCGCCCTGGAAGGCGGGCCGGGCCACGCGCCGAAGGTCGCCCGCGGCACGCGTCGTCGCTCGGTGCACGATCGCATGCGTCGGCTGGGGCGATCGCTGCTCACGCCTTTGCGGCGCGACGACGACGATCTGGTGTGGACCTCGCCGGGGTGCCCCGACGCGGCTCCGCCGTAGGTACACTGCGCAGGTGAGCGACCGCCGACAACACTTCCGCACCTGCAATCTGTGCGAGGCCATGTGCGGCCTGAAGATCGAAGTCGACGGCGATCGTGTGGTGTCGATCCGCGGCGACGAGGACGATCCGTTCTCGCGGGGGCACATCTGTCCCAAGGCGCCCGCGCTGGCCGGGCTGCACGAGGATCCCGACCGCCTGCGTCAGCCGCTGCGACGGACCGCGAGCGGATGGGAACCGATCGGATGGGACGAGGCGCTGGACGAAGCGGCGCAGGGACTGCACCGGATCCAGCAGCGCCACGGTCGCGATGCGGTGGCGGCCTACGCAGGCAACCCCAACGTGCACAACCTCGGGGCGCTGGTGTTTGGCCCTCGGTTCTTGCGGCGGCTGCGAACCAAGAATCGCTACTCGGCGACCTCGGTCGATCAGCTCCCGCACATGCTCGCGGCCTACCTCATGTTCGGCCATCAGCTGCTGCTGCCCGTGCCCGACATCGACCGCACCTCGTTGTTCTTGGTGCTGGGTGCGAACCCGATGGTGTCCAACGGCAGCCTGATGAGCGCGCCCGGCATGGCCCAGCGGCTGCGGGCGCTCAAGGAGCGGGGGGGAAAGCTCATCGTGGTCGATCCTCGGCGCACGGAGACAGCCGCTCGCGCCGACCAGCACCTGTTCATTCGCCCGGGAACCGACGTGTTGTTGCTGCTGGGCA
>JAHZJA010000158.1 GCA_022601155.1 Deltaproteobacteria bacterium
CAGCGCCAGGAGCTGCTGCACCGGGCCACCGTGCTGGTGTCGGAGTCCGACTCGCTGGGGTACATCGGCGCCCTACCGCCTCCCGACGAGCTCGACGTTCGGTTCCAGCCCGAGGAGTCGACCCATGGATGACGCGCGCGAGACGATGTGGTGCCGACGGATGCGGGATCGCCACCCGGATGAAGCGGCGCAGTGGCCCGCCGAGACGTTGCAGTCGACCGTGCGCAGCGCACTGCAGATCTGCCCCTCGCTGGAGATCGAAGAGGAACGCGACATCGCTCGGTTCATCGCGCTGGCGATGGTGCTCACCGACGCGCAGAAGCAGTCGCCCCTGGTCCAGGGCGTGATGCAGCGGGTCCTGGCGCACTTCGACTGGGACGCGACCAAGCGGCTCGACTTCCTGCACACCCATTTGGTGGGACGGCCCGTCTCGCCCGACGAGATGGACTTCGGGCCGACGTTCGTGCCGACGGCGCCCGAGGCCGACGACCAATTCGAAGACGACGAGCTCGACGACTAACGGGGCCCGCCGTGGCGAGCCGCTAGCCTGCGATCTTGCGCAGCAGCCACTCCGCGCCAAACCGATACCCCGAGCGCTGCCACCAACGCGAAAACAGCAACGCAACGACCACAAAGCTGAAGATCACCGCCAGCGTGAACTCGGCCGACAGGTTTCGCCACCACTCGATGGGCCGGCTCGCCTCGCGGAACAGCACGACGTGCAGCATCAGCAGGGTCAGCGAGATCCGGCCGAGGGTGACCAACGGATGGTTGTCTCCAATGCGGCGCCGGGTCTCGCTCCAGGAGACCAGCGCGATGAGCAGCAGCGCGCCGCCGAGCAGCAAGCCCACGATGGCCACCGACGCGGGATAAAACCCCAGGTGCAGCTCGAACGCCCGCTGTAGCCACGGGTTGTCGATCCCCACCTCGTAGACCAGCAGCCGACCCAGACCTCCC
Source organism: Deltaproteobacteria bacterium (assembly GCA_022601155.1). Taxonomy (GTDB): domain Bacteria; phylum Myxococcota_A; class Polyangia; order Nannocystales; family Nannocystaceae; genus Paraliomyxa. The sequence continues at coordinate 958 of JAHZJA010000158.1, forward strand.
ACCGCCAAGAACGCCAGGCCGAGCAGGGCCACCCGACCGTAGGCCCCCGCCTTGATCCACCGTCCCGCGCAAAACCCCGCGAGGTAGAAGCACAGCCACGGCAAGATGGGGAACTGGCCCTCGGCGAGTGCCAGTCGCAACGGGCCGCCCACCATGCTCACGTCGCGCATGCGTGGATTGGTCAGCGGTATCGGCGTGGGCAGCCACAGCTGGACCGCGACCGTGGCCACCAACACCGCGACGCAGCCGAGCAGCAACACACGGGTGGAGAGCCGTCGCCACACCGGGGCCATCGCCATCGCGAAGCCCATCATGTGCAGCACGAACCACGAGCCCCACGAAAACCAACTCGGGGTCATGAAGTTGAGTGCGGTACCGAACAACATCAGCACCACGCCACGGCGGACCAGGGTGATGTCGGTCCGCGGCCGGCCCGCGGCCACGAACAGCGCACTGCCCACACCCGCCAGGCTCACGAACAGCGGCGCGGCCATCCCCCCGAGCGCGTTGAACCCCACCAAGAATGGATGGTCGAGCTGGGTCTCACCCCGGGCCAGGCCGCGCCACAGCCAGATGCCCACGTGCTGCTCGATCATCAGGAAGACCGCGATGCCGCGCAGGGCGTCCAGGGCGAGCAAACGGCGGCGAGTCGGAGGCGAGTCGGTCACGAGGTCAGGCGCCGCCCGAGGCGAACGTCGCGCCAACCTTTCCGCGAAACCGTCGGGAGATCAACTCGGATCACCATCGCGCGGACCACGATGGCATGATCCAGGCCGGAACCGACCCTCGCGCTCCCATGGCGTCCTCGCCTCGAACGATCTTCCACGTCGACATGGACGCTTTCTTCGCGTCGGTGGAGATCCGCGACGACCCCTCGTTGCAAGGCAAACCGGTCCTGGTAGGGGGCGTGGGCCGTCGCGGAGTGGTCGCGGCCGCCAGCTACGAGGCGCGCAAGTTCGGCTGCCACTCCGCTCAGCCGATGGCCGTAGCCCTGCGCCACTGCCCCCAGGCGGTGGTGTTGCCCTCGCGATTTTCGGCCTACACCGAGGCTTCGGAGCAGGCGTTCGAGGTTTTCGGCCGGTTCTCTCCGCTGGTCGAGGCGCTGTCGATCGACGAGGCCTTCATGGAGATGACCGGCACCGAGCGACTGCTGGGACCACCGCGACAGGCGGCGGAGGCATTGCGGGCCGCGGTCTACGAGCGCACGCGCCTGACCTGCTCGGTGGGCATCGCCTCGGTGAAGTTCATCTCCAAGATCGCATCGGCGTTCAACAAGCCCGACGGCGTCACCGAGGTCGCCCCGGGGCAGGAGCTCGAGTTCCTCGGCCCGCTGCCGATCGGCAAGCTGTGGGGGGTGGGCCCCAAGACGGAGGCCCGGCTGCGTGAGCGCGGGGTTCACTACGTGGGTGACCTCCGCACGCTCACCGCCGACGAGCTGCGGCGCAAGTTCGGAGAGCACGGGCTTCACCTGTACCGCTTGGCCCACGCGCGCGACGATCGGGCGATCGTCCCTGGTCAGGGGCGCAAGCAGGTCAGCCACGAAGACACCTACGGTGACGATGTGGTCGGGCCCCAGGCCCTGCGGCGCAAGCTGCTGTCTCAGGCCACGCGGGTCGCCGATCGGCTCACGACCAAGGGAATTCGCGGCCGTCGGGTGCAGCTGAAGATCCGCGACACGGAGTTTCGCACCGAGACCCGGCAGTGCACCCTCGACAGCCCCACCAGCGAGGCCAAGCGGATCTACGATGCGGCCTGCGCGTTGCTCGGGGAAGTCGACCTCGACCGACGCCGCTTTCGACTCACGGGCGTCAGCGTGGGCGGGTTGGTGTTCGAAGACGAGCCCCACCAGCTCGATCTCCTCGCGACCGTCGAGCCTCCACCCGAGCACAAAGGAGAGAAGCTCCAAGACGTGCTCAGCGAGGTTCGGCGCAAGTTCGGACACCAGGCGCTATACCCCGCGGAGGCTGGCAGTCATGAGCGGGCGGGGTCGGCGGGCGGCTTCACCAAGACGGTCGAGCTCGACGAGCGCCCCACCGACGACGGGTAGCCCGCCC
>JAHZJA010000159.1 GCA_022601155.1 Deltaproteobacteria bacterium
CGTCATCGCCCTCGCCGCCCTCGCCGCTGGGGCCCTCGCCCGTCCCGTCGCCCACCATCGCGGTCAGGCGGTCGATCCAGTCGTTGCGCTCGGCGTCGCTCAGCGGCGTCAGCTGCTCGGACAGCGCGGCCAGATCCTCGGGATCGTCGATCCCTTCCCGCTCCCGTCGAACCTCTGCCGCAGTCCGTATGCCTCGAACGACATCCTCCCAAGCGTGTGGATGAGCCTCTCGCTCCTCGCGTTCGAGGGCCCCCAGCTGACCGAGCAGCTCGTCGACGTCGGTCACGAAGACTCCTTGTCGACCAGGCCACGCACCTGTCGGCGAAAACGCGATTTCCACTGATCGACGGCGGCGCGCGTCATGCTCATCGTCTCGCAGATCTCCGCGACCGGGCGCTCCTGCACATAGATGAGGTCGAACAACACGAGCCCACGCTCGTTGAGCCGGGCCTTGACGATGTCGAGCACCTGCAACAGGTAGGCACGGAACTCCGCGCGGCGCTGGGCTCCACCGTGGTCGTGGCGCAGGGACTCGAGTGCCGCGTCTTCGGTGGGATCGAGTGCCCAGGGATTGCCACGACCCCCAATGTACACCCGCGCAATGTGACGGTTGGTGAGCAGCCGGACGAAGCTCGCCAGGGACCGACCGCGCTGCGGGTCCCACTTGAGGAGCACGGCTCCCCTGTTCTTGAGCAGGAACTCGAACACACCCTGCACCAGGTCGTCGACCTCTTGTCGAGGATCGCGCTTCTTGGCCGATGCACGACGCCGGATCGAGACCGCAGCCTCGACCTTGACGATCGGCAGCAGGGCATCGACCAGTGCCGCCATGGCGCGGCGATCCCCCTCGCACGCGCGGCGAATATCGTCGGGAGTCAAGGCGGAGAGCCGCCAGGGTACCACGGTACCGCCCGGCCAATCGTCGAGCGGGTGTAACCCTCGTGCGGCGCCGATAGCTTGCATGAATCACCGAACGATCGTCGCGACGTCGATAGCCGCCGGCGGGCCCTTGGCTCCCTGTTCGACCATGAATCCAACGCGGGCCGAGCTCACCGAAGTGTGGGTGATGAGCCAATCGCTGATCGTCTCACCACTTTGGAGTACGTAATTGTCGAGTGGGTACCGAATGGGTCCTGATGGGTCGACTGTCGTCGCAAGGGTGACCGACAACATCGCACTCCCCGCGGTGTCGTAGGCGGTGAGGGTCGGCTGGGTGATGGTCGAGCTGGCGTAGGCCGCGTCGATCTCGACGAACAGCGACAGCGGCGAGCTCGGCCCCGACGTCGTGGTGGTCACGACACACGTGGGACAGATACCGATGGGCGGCTGCGGACGCAGCTCGTCGGTGAGATACGTGACGTCGGGGAACGGCGGAACCCCGGGGATTCGCTCGAAGACCCCGTTCGCCACACCGGCGCAGAAGTTCTTGGGTACGGGTGTGCTCTTGCCCGACTGAGAAGACGTCGATGGTGTGAGCTGCTGAGCGTACTTTTGCTGCGCGGTGGTCAGAGACTCGACCGAGATGCTCGCAGGCGGAGGCGCGTAGGGATTGTCGGCGCCTGCGATCGACTCGAGGGCTCCATACGCGGTGATGACAGGCATCTCGCTGATGCCCCCGGCCGTCCACTGTGGATCGACGGAGGTCGTCGTAGCCGAGGCGTCGATACTGTCCATCAGCTGAATGGCAGGCCGACCCGGCGCGTAGCTCCACGCCTGCGCGGCAACGGCCGAGACCACCGCGGTGGCCACCGAGGTCCCCGTCCACGGCGGCGAGAACTCGTCACCCTCGAGCTCGACATGGGCCTGATACCCGAACGCAGCTCGACCCGTGATGCTTCCCAGCCGGGTCAAGGCGATGGGCTCGGCGCTGCTATCGACCGCCCCCACGCCGTAGACGAGACGACCTACGGGTTGTGGAGCGGGCCCGAGCCCGAGGCTCTGACAGCTCGCAGCGCTGGGCGTCGGCATCGCCTCGAAGGCAGCGGGACCCATCGTACCCTGCTGATCGCACCGTGCTCCCCGGTTGTTGCCGGTCGCGGCAATGACGAGTGCCCCTTGGCACGCCGCCCACGCCAGCGCGCCATATGCAGTCTCGAGTGAGGCACTGGACTGCAGCACGCCCTCGTTTCGGACCGAGAGCTCGGCACGATTGGGGCTGAGGCTCACGTCCCGGCTGTCGTTCAGTGCTTGGTGGTGCAGCAAGTCCCAGCCGAGGCTGATGTTGATCACCAACGGCTCGTCGGGCGCGCGTAGTGACTTCCAGCGCTCGACCGCCTCGACGACGGCGTGCGACAGGGTCGCGACGGTCCCTTGCTCCCGGCGACCACCATCGAGCTCGGGTGGGAACGCGTTGACGAAGAACTGATGGCCCAAGCACTTCTTTTCCTCGTGCGGACAACGAACCGCACGAATCATCTCACCCATGGCCAAGCCATGACGAAGCTGGGGATTTGCGTCGTAGCTGGGCCAGGCGTCGGCGGGCGACTGGAAATCGACTGTATCGACGATGGCGACCCATGCCACGGGCTTGCTCCCATCGTAGGGTGAGTTGGTGGGTGACTCGACGCCCTTGGATCCGGTGACATCGACGATGAGTTCACCGCGACGCTCGTCGATCTCTTTTTGCATGGTGGTCAGCGAGCTGGGTTGCTGGGGGACCACGACGGGGGGATCGGGCTCGACGGACGCACCCGGAACCTCGGGCGCGCCCGTGGGCTCACCATCACGCGACCACGTATAGACGCAGTACCGCTCCATCTGGGGAGGCAGCGCCTCGACACCCTTGATGTCGCCGTACAGAGGGCTCTCGCTCCAGCCGTCGACCGGCGGACAGCCCTGGCCGGGCTGGTCGACAACGGCGACATATCGCCGAGGCTCACCCTTGGACGGATCGTCCTTCGGCAGGTCGTCCTTCGGCGGGTCGACCCCGGGATCGAGACAGTCCGCGCCCGTGCAGCAGCAGCTCTGGTTCGCGAACGTCCCGCAGGCCAGTGGGCCCATGGTCAAGGCGAGCGCAGCGCGCATGAGGCTGGAAATTCGCATCATCGGTTCCTACACAATCGCGTCGCCATTTCTGACACCAGTCAGGGCACCCATCCGCGGGTGTGAAGCCAGGCTGGGCTTCGACCCTGGTGCTCGACGTGCGCTCGCCGTAGCGCCACGGCCGGCGAAGAAGTGTCAGGACCCGCCAACGCCCCATAGAACGTTGTGATGAGACCTGCCGCGGCTTCGTCGTCGACCGCGTCGTCGGTCGCGATCACGAGTCGAGCTCCGCCGAGTACGAACGCGTGAGCCAGGCTCATGCCTCCCGCCAACGCCTCGGGGTCGGCCATCCCTGTCTCACACCCATTGAGCACCACCGTCGTGGGCACCCGCGACAGCGCCAGCACGTCTTCGACCTCCAGCGTGTCGTCCCGAGCCAGATCGAGGGCACTGTCCCAGCCGCTGAGGCCATCGGAGTGGGCATGCCCCACGTAGTGGACCAGGTCCGCCTTCGTCAGCCCCCGGCGGACCGCGTCGCCCGTGGCGGCATCTCCTTGCAGCGCCCCCACCACCCAACCACCGGATGTGAGCCGTTGTCTCGTCGTCGCCGTCTCGCCGGGTGCGTGAGCCAAGTTGCTCGGCGGCGCGATCACCAGCGCAACCTTCGCGGCCTGCTCGTCGGCCTCCGCCGGGATGAACGAGCGCGGCAGGTCGAGACCATAGAGCACCGTGCCGTGCTCCACGAGGCTGCCCTCGGTGCCCGATGGCATGGGCAAGGCGTGGAATGGAACCTGGGTGAGTGCACCCGTGGGCATGACCCGAACGTGCTCGGCTCGCCCGATCGCAGCGGCGAACGGCTTCAGCAGCGCGTCGGCCAAGCGAACCCGCGCGGCCGCGGTCGTGGGCTCGGGAAGATCGAGCGCGCCCAAGCGTTGAACCTCGACACCGCCTGCATCCACCCCGAACGCGACCCAACCATCGTCCAGCAGCATGTAGTGGACATCGAGGGTGTCCGCGGCCGGGCGGCGGAAGTCCTCACACACAGGGAGGCCCGCCGGGGTGGGGTCGAGCTCGGCAAACAACGCATCGACCTCGTCTTGCAGGGCACGGCGTTCGCGTTCGACGCGTCGTTGGACCTTGCGGGCCTTGGGTAGGCTCAGGCCCCAGCTCGCGTCGAGCTCGGTCTCCAGCTCGGCCCGACGGTTGCGGTTGTGGGCGAGCGACTCGCGCTGCTGCGCCGACGCACGACGCAACGCATGCATCTGGCGGGCAAGGGTCCGCAGCGCCCGCGTCCGCGCAACCCGGGCCGCACACAACGCTTGGTCGGGCTTGCCCAGCCGTAGCAGCAACTCCACCCGCAGCCGAGCACCGCGGTCTCGCTCGGTGACGAATCGCTCCCGTCCCTCACCCATCGCGATGCGCGGCAGCTGGGCCTCGAGCAGCGTCTCGGCCGCCTCATAGCTGGCCTCGGCCGCCTCGAGCTTGCCCAGCGCCTGCTCGGTGCTGGCCAGGCCAAGGGTCGCCAGCCACTGTAGATCGGGCTCCCGCCAGCTCTCGGCGTCGCGCAAGAGCTTCGTGTAGCGAGCCCTCGCGTCCTTGGTATCCCCATCGAGCAATGCGACGCGAGCCACCAACAGTGCGTGCCACAGCCGATCTTCGTAGCGCAGCGCGCTGGGGTCGGACGCTTCGAGCCACCGTCGCGCATCGGCGGCGCGTCGGTCGAGCACTGCCCCGTAGGCGAGGCTCAGGAGCACGGTGCGTCGCGTCGCGGTGCTGAACGCATCGGTGGCCTCGCCCAGCAGGGCGAGCGCGCGCTGGAGCTGAGCCGTGGGATCTTCGGCATCACGACCCCGACCACGGGCGGCCAGCTGCGCCCACGCGAGGGTGTGCAACAGCTCGACATGATCGTGTGTGGACAGCCCTTCCGCCAGCACTCGCGCGCGCTCGTGCAGACCGTCGCCAAACTCGTTGGCCCCCAGACGACCCGCCAGGCGGATCTGTTCGTTGACCGAAGCCAGCTCCAGACGCTGGAGCCCGATCGCCCGTGCATAGCGTTCCACGCCGCGATGCGACTGCAACGCAGAGCGCAGGTCTCCAATCCGGGTGTCGACGATCGCGGAAAAGTACGCGTGGTAGGCCCGGTGGTCGGGATGGATCCCTGCCATCTGGTCGTGACGTTCGAGCCACAGCCGCGCCTGGCCCAGGTCCGAGCGTCGGGTGAGGTGATCCCACACCAAGCCCTGGGCCAAGATGCACGCGTCGTATTGGCGTCCCAGCGCTCGGGCCGCCTCGAATGCCTCGATGTTGGCCGTCAGCGCCGCCTCGGCGTCACCCCGACTGGCGGCCAGTGCACCAACCTTCATCAGCCCCATCGCACGGCCATGGCCCTGCAGCGTGGGGAGCAGCGCGTCGAGCTTTTGCTGCACTGCCGCCAACGGCTCGGCCCCAGGCTCCGCAACGGCTTTGGCGTGGAGCGCATCGATCTCCTCGAGCGCCGCGGGTCGGGCGGCCGCCGGGGGTTGGAGCGTCATCCCAAAGTGGCCGGTCTGATCATCGAGGCGCGCCCGTATCTCGAGAGCATGGGAATCGACAGCGGGCGTCACCACCCACCGCTGACCCCCCGCAATCGCCACGGCATCACTTTCGTGCTCGACACCGTCGATCCACACCGAGGCTTCGAATTCCGGGTCGATCTCCGCCCACAGGGTCAGCGCGCCCGCGGGACCCGCTCGAAGCCGACACACCGGCCCCTCGGCATAGGTGCCACACCCGGACACCACGACGTCGAGCGTGACGGGCGACGCCGCACCGACCGACGTCACCGGGCGGAGCTCCGCCTCCTGAGACACCTCGCCCTTGCACGCGAGGATGCCCAGCAACAGCATATGGATCGACTTGCGCATGGTGGAGCGAGGGAACAGTGGCACACGGGGCCGGGGGCCGCAGGCCACGGGCAGCGTAGAGCGGAATCGGAGACACGGCCTTCCCCTATTGTTGTGACACTGGGGTCGACTCAATTTTCATTTTCATCGGGCGCGTACGACGTATCGCGCCCGATGTCAGAGCCGAACCGCCGCCGCGTGAAACGCTCGCCGCACATCACCAATCCGTCGATCGTCTCTGCCGTGATGCACGCGATTGGTCAGCAAGACCGCGACCCGCGGCCCATTGGCCGAACTCGGATCGATCCACACCGTCGTGCCCGTAAAGCCCGTGTGGCCCGCGGCGGCCGATGACATCGAGGTCCCCGTGGTGCCGGTCCCGTCGAGCGAAGGCCCGTCGAACCCCAGCCGACGGGTCGAGTTGGGCACGTGGCTCGATTGCCAAAATCGGTCGCGGACCTCCGTTCGAACGTCGGGAACGCGGTCTTCGGCCCAGGCCTTCGCGACCTCGGCCACGCCCTCGGCCGTCCCAAACAATCCAGCGTGCCCGGCCACGCCACCCATCACGAAGGCATTGTCGTCGTGCACCGCTCCGTGGGCGACCCCGTCGGACTGACGCAGCTCGAAGTACGAGGGCACGCCATCGGGGTGCAACGACGCATCGTAGACCTCGGTCGGTGCGATGCGTCGCTCGTACTTCCAGCCCAGCGCGGCACGACTGACCAGGGGTCGATAGCCGAGCTGGGGCACGACGCCCGCGTCCAGGCCCAGACGGTACGCGACGCGATCGGCGAAGGCTTCCATCAGCGGCATGTCGAGCTCGCGCTCGATCCATGCGCCCAGGATCATGAAGCCGAGGTCGCTGTACACCGCTCGGGAGCGCGGAGGGTAGTCGATCGGAGTGTTGGCCACATGGTGGAGCACGCGCTCGGCATCGAATGGCGGCACCGTGGTGAAGTACTCACGGTGGGCGGCCAGCCCACTGCAGTGCTCCAGCAGATCGATGAGGGTGGCTTCGGGGCAGGCCGCGCTCCAGGGCTCCGGCACCGGTTGTTCGAGCGTCAGCCGACCCTCCGAGACCAACTGCGCGATCAAGGTCGTCGTGCTCAGCACCTTGGTGAGCGACGCGAGGTCGTACACGGTGTCCCGCTCCACCGCTCGGCCCGTGACCGAAGCATCGGGGTGCGTGGCCAACATGCCATGCGCCTCGTGATAGAGGGTCGCGCCCGCGTGCCACACCAGCCCCACCGCGCCAGGAAACGCCCCCTGGGCGACGCCCTCGTCGAGGACGGAGAACACCGATTGCCACGGATCGCCCTCGCTCATGCGGCCGACAGCTTGCCCGCGGGGCCCGGCCGACAGCAAGCCACTCAGCCGCGATACCGGCCGTGGCTCGACGCGTCTCCAGCGATCAGTCGCGCGATGAACGCGTTGAGCGTAACCCGGGAGAACGGCTTCTCGAGCCGCGGAGGATCGTGCTCGTCGAGGAACCGCCGCGTTTGGGGCGTGAACGCACCGCCGGTCATGAAGCCCAGGTGCGCCCGGAGCTCGGGGTGGTGCTCGTGCACCCAAGCGTGGAGCTGCGCGCCCGATCCCCCGGGCATCAGCAGGTCACACAAGATCGCGTCGATCTGCCCCTCGCGCTGCCGGATGCGCTCGATGCCCGCGGTCGCCCCCGAGGCCTCGATGACCGTCGCGCGCCCCCGCAGTGCGGCCTGCAGCGCGAGCCGAACCGAGGCCTCGTCGTCCACCACCAACACCACCGCTCGGCGTTGATCGAGCGTCGCCGCCTGCTGGGGGCCCGAGTCCGGCCGTGAGCGCGGGGTGGTCTCCACGTGCACGGGCAGCCACACCCGGAAGCACGCGCCCTGGTGCTCGTCCTCGAGCAGCTCGATCTCGCCGCCGTACTCCCGCACATACTGGCGACACAGGTACAGGCCCAGGCCACTGCCGTCGCCCTCTCCCTTGGTGGTGAAGAACGGCTCGAACACGTGCGCCCGCGCGGTAGGGGCCACGCCTGGCCCATTGTCGCGAACGACGACGCACACCCGGCTCCCCAGGCGTTCCACGTCGACTTCGATGGTCGCCTCTCCGCGTCCACGCACCGCCTGCGACGCATTGATGAGCAGGTTGAGCACCACCTGCATCATGCGACCGGGGTCGGCCAAGACCGGGGGCACCGTCGCGAGCCGCGGAACCAGGCGAATGTCGTAGCGCAGGTGAGGGCCCGCCAGCTCCAGCGCCCGCTTGACCACTTCTTTGATGTCCACGGCACGGGGGTGATCGCCGTCTCGCGCCTGACCCTTGATGTCCTGAACGATACGCGCCACCCGCTGGGTGCCCTCCGCCACCTGGTCGAGCATCTTGCTCAGCTCGGTCGCGTCGGTGGTCCGGAGCAGCAGCCCGTCCTCGTGCCGCCCTGCGTTCGCCAACACGTCGGCGATCTGCTGGACGAACTCCATCACGTACTGCAGGGGGTTGTTGATCTCGTGAGCGACGCCGGAAGCCAGGACACCGATGCTGGCCAGTCGCTCGCTGTGAGCGAGCTTGGCGCGCAGTGCTCTTTGGTTGGTGAGGTCGCGACCCACACACAGCCAGGCGCCCCGCCCGTGCGAGGCCATCGGCAGCCACAGCGTCTGGGCAAAGCGCTCTTGCCCATCGGGACGACGGATCTCCAGGCCCACCGGAGTGCCCCCCTGCCCCGCGGCCATGGGCTCGCCCTGGAGCATCTTGGCCAGCTCGTCGGGCATGGTCACCAGTAGCTGTCGGAAGTCCACGCCTTCGAGCGAGGTCGTGCTCGCCGAGCCGAGCAAGGTCACCGCCGCCACGTTGGCCAACGTCACCCGCCCGCGCTCCACCACGAACACCGAGTCGGGAACCGCGTCGAGGACCCCACGCAGCTTGGCCGCGACCGCGAGCCCATACTCGCGCTCGCGGCGTCGCTCGCTGACCTCCTCGACGTGCACCAACAACCGCGGCCGTCCCTCGTCATCGACCAGCGTGCACTGCAGCCGAACCCAGCGCGCCGTGCCGTCGTCGGTACGCAGTCGAAGCTCGGGCGTCGTGCTCGTCGCCCCGTCCGAGACTTGTGCCATCGCGTCGCGGATCACATCGCGGTGCTCACACGCAAACGCGCTGAAGACTGTGGGCTCTTGCGGCAACGTGACGGCGTAGAACAACCGGCGTGCGATCGCGTTGGCCCCCTCGACGGCGCCGTCGAGACGGAGAAGAACGAACGGAGTTGGCGCGACTTCGAGCCATCCGCCGAGTGGC
>JAHZJA010000160.1 GCA_022601155.1 Deltaproteobacteria bacterium
GCCACAGCGGTCGGGGGCGGTGTCATGGCGCGTGGAAAACCGCCAAAGTCGAGTCTAGCCTCGACTTTGGCGGTCATCCCACGGGAGGAAAGCAGGGGAACTCGATTCCCCCCACCACATCGCCCCAGCTGAGATTGACCTGCTGCGCCTCGAGGCCGAGCGGGAGCAGCAAGCGATTGACGCTGGCGAGATCGGCCGGGGTCAGGTAGCCACCACCAGGCTCGGCGTACTCCGAGCTCACCACCAACCCGCCACCGTGGATCGCCATGAAGTCGTAGGCGGTCTGGAGCTCGAGGTTGGTCGGCGTGTCACCGTCATCGAGATAGAACGACTCCTCGAGGTAGACGACGACATCGTAGTCGGCGGCGAGCGCCTCGGCATCCCCGACATAGGCCTCGGGCATGTGCAGCGTGGGCTGGAACTCTCGATCGCCCAGCTCCACGTTGCGGTCCCAGCCAAACACGAGGATCGAGGGATCGGGATCGTGGGTGGCCGCCAGCCACGCCAGCAACGGGCAGTCGGTCTGTTCGTTGAGCGGCAACGAGCTGTCGGCGGTGGCGATGAAGCGGCCGTTGCCCAGCTCGCCCACCGCGTAGACCGTCTGGCCTTCCAGGGTCGCGGTGGCGAAGATGTCGTCGCTCAGCACCTCGAAGATCCCGGACTGCATGGACGAGATCGTCAGCGAGCACTCGATGCAGCCAACCGGCCCCTTCCCCACGTCGAGGATCTCGCCGTCGCTGCTGGCCGACGCCGTGGTGTCGGCGCCGATGGTACCGCCCGTCTGGGTGCCCGAGGCGCCGCTGGAGCTCGAGCCCATCGCGGAGCCGTCACCGCTGGCGGATGGGGTTTGGCATGCCACGAGCGCCCCCAGCAACCCCACCCCGACCATGGCAACACCGTAACGCCCAGGCATCCAACAGTGGATACCACGATCCCCCCGCTGGAGCCCGCGCCACTACTCGAGCGCGGCGGTGGTAGAGCCGCCGAGCTGAGCCTCCCAGTCGAGGTGGTCGGACTCGCGGGCCCAGCCCAGCTCGGAATTGCCCGATACGGTGGAGATCCGCAGCGCATAGCCCCCGCCGAGCATGGCGGCGTTGAGATAGACCGACCGCAGCGAGTGCGGAAGCTGGGCCGTCGCCGACTCGTAGTCATCGTAGGTATACGGGGCCGATTGCCGCTCGCCTCCCGCCGCGATCGCGCGGGCGCTGCCCAGCACGCGGCGCACGATGCCCTCGTGGACATGGTCCTTGAGCTTGCCGATGGTCCCCCAGATGCGGGCCGAGTCCGAGGCGTAGAATTGCTCGTGGAACACGAGCGCACCGTCGGGGTCTGTCAACGCCCATGCCACGCAGGCCACCGCGAGCCCCGCGTTGTTGCTATGGGAGACCAGGAACCGCCGCACCACCACATGGACCTGATGCCCCGACGCGCCTGCCTGCGCCGGCATCGACTCCGCGAACGATTGTTGGAGTACGTCGAGATCCTTGGTCCCATACTCGCCGATCGCGAAGGTCCCCACGTTGGCGAGCCGCGTGTGTCCCGACTCGAGCTCGATCGAGGCCACCGACACCGCCGCACTGCTTGCGCTGTCGGGCGAAGCAAACTCCACCGCCTGGGGACGCGTGCCACCAAACAGCCCGCACGCGGTGAGCAGCAGCAGTAGGGGCAGCCCCCAGACCATGGACAGACCAGAGCGACGACGAACGGAAGAGGTACCGCGCACGGCTGCCTGCCGTGCAAACCCAAGGCCAGCGGCGGCTACGGCCAACTCCACGGGAACCCGCATGCCCGACGGGTCTGCGGCCCGTGTCCCATGCGACGTCCCCGGGGGGGACATGGTCGGTCACATGGGCGTCAGCCCCCGCGCGCTGCGCGATGCATCCGGCTAGAACTGAATCATTCCCGTGGGCTTGCGCGCCTCGGGCAGCTCGGTCTCCCCGATGATCTGCCGGATGTCTCGCTCGATGCCCCGCGCCATCGAGGTGATCGGCACGTCGTTGGCCAGGCCCTCGAACGGGTTCTCGCTCCAGTCGCCGATCTTGTCTGCGGTGAGGAACACCCACGACACGATCGTGGCGAACGGCACGGTCATCCACACCGCGTACTCCCCCATGCTGTTGAACTCGCGCAGCAACGCAAACGGCACGAGCGCCGCAAACAGATAGGCGAAGATCGAGTTGACCGTGGCGTACTGGCGCGGAAACGGGAAGTTCTTGATGCGCTCGGCCTTGCCTTGCTGCGCCATCAGCTCGTCGAGCAGCTGCTGCAGCTTGATGTGCCCGAAGCCATCGATGAGGTCGCGCTCGCGCAGCTGAGCCAGCATTCGCGACTGATTGGCGAGCAGGTGCGCGGCCGGGTTGATCTGGCCTGTCACCTGCGCCACCTCGTCGGCACAGATATTGTCGGCCAGCACTGCCTCGACATCCTCCTCATACTCGACCACGCCCATCAGCTTGCGTACGGCGTGGTGCTTGTCGCTGTCGTGCTCCCAGGTCTTGACCTTGCGAAGCTGATGGCGGAGCGCATCCATCCACGCAATGTGGCGGTGAACGAGCTCCGTCCGGATGGCATCGAGCTCCTCGTCGGTCGCTTCGCCGCCATACTTGCGGGTCAGCAGATCGCGGGATCCAAACGCCCACGAGCGACTGGCGTTGACGATGGCCCCCCAGATCTTCCGCGCCTCCCACAGTCGCTCGTACGACGCGTTGTTCTTGAAGCCGAGATAGAACGCCACCGCGATGCCCACCAGCGACATCGGCAGCGTGGGCACAGCCAGCCAGTGCAGCTCCAGCACGGCAAAGGCAGCGGTCACCACCAGTGCCCATGCGAACGGAACGATCGCACCCGTGCGTGACCAGGAGATCGTCTGCCAGAGCCGGTAGCGATGACCGATGTGCATGACGTCCGCTTATCATGAACGCAGCGCAGCCCCGCGCCCGCGACCGGCTCGCGCCATCTTCGCACCCGACCGAACGTCCGGGTGTCACATCCCCATTGGTCGGGTTCCAACCCACGCGCCATGTTGCCGGACGCTGCCTTCGCCAAGATTGGTGACCGTCTTCGGGACGATCCTCGGGTCGAGCTCACGCAGGCGGCCAATGCCCTGACCATCGTTCCCCGTGCCCCCAACAGCTTCGCGGTGACGCTCCAGCTGGCCCGAGATCGGTCCGCCGTCTACTTCGATGGCTGGCACGAGGAGTTCGACGCGGTGGAGCCCGCCCTCGAGTGTGCTGGCTACGGCCTGACCCGCGGCTGCCGCCTGCGCGTCGACAGCCGTGGCACGACGCCCTACCGGTGGACCCTCGAGATGCGCTGCGGCTCGGAGTGGACGGCCGACAGCGCGACCGGCCTGCTGCTCGCACCGTGGTGGAGAAGACGGACGACGCGCTACCTGTACAATGACGTCTTGCCCGACCGCGACGCCGAGCCAGCGCTCGACTGACGCTCGGCGCCTGCCTGCCACCACCGGACAGCCTGATAGACTCCGCGGCTCGTGTCTCACGTTGCCGACCTGGACACCCAGGACATCCATGCCTACCTCGCGCAGCACGAGCGCAAGGAGCTGCTGCGACTTCTGACCTGCGGCAGCGTGGACGACGGCAAGAGCACGCTCATCGGGCGGCTGCTCTTCGACGCCAAGATGATCTACGAAGATCAGCTGGCCGCGCTCCACCGCGACTCCACCCACCACGGCAACGCGGGCGGCCAGTTCGATCCTGCACTGCTCACCGATGGGCTCAAGGCCGAGCGCGAGCAAGGCATCACCATCGACGTCGCCTACCGCTACTTCTCGACCGCCGCCCGGAAGTTCATCATCGCCGACACGCCCGGGCACGAGCAGTACACCCGCAACATGGCCACGGGCGCGTCCAACTGCGACCTGGCCATCATCCTCATCGACGCCCGGCGGGGTGTGCTCACCCAGACCCGGCGCCACAGCTTCATCGTCTCGTTGCTCGGTATCCAGCACGTGGTGGTCGCCATCAACAAGATGGATCTGGTCGACTACGACCGCGCGGTGTTCGACCGCATCGCAGACGAGTACCGGACGTTCGCCGCCCGGCTCGAGGTGCGCGACCTCCAGTTCGTCCCGATCAGCGCCCTGCACGGCGACAACGTGGTCGAGCCCAGCGCCTCCATGCCCTGGTATCGGGGCAAGACCCTGATGCGGCTGCTGGAGACCACGTACATCGAGGCCGATCGCAACCTCCGTGATCTTCGGTTCGGGGTGCAGTACGTGATTCGGCCCGACCTCGACTTTCGCGGGTACGCGGGCACGGTGGCCTCGGGTGTGGTGCGGCCGGGCGATCCCGTGCTGGTGCTGCCTTCGAGGGTGCGCAGCCGCGTGCAATCGATCGTCACCTACGAGGGCGAGCAAGACGAAGCGTTCGCGGGCCAGGCGGTGACCCTCACCCTCGCCGACCAGGTGGACGTCAGCCGCGGCGACATGCTGGTTCGACCGGGCAACGTTCCCCACGTTCGCGACCGCTTCGACGCGACGATCGTGTGGATGGCGGAGCAGCCCTTGGTGCCCGATCGCCAGTACCTGCTGCGCCACACGACCCGCAGCATTCCGTGCCGGGTCCGCACCCTCCGCCACCGCATCGACATCAACACCCTGCACCGCGAGCCCGCAGCCGAACTCGCCCTCAACGAGATCGGTCGCTGTGAGCTGCGACTGGAGGCACCGCTGTGCTTCGACGGCTACCGCCGCAACCGCACCACGGGCGCCTTCGTGCTCATCGACCGCATCAGCAACGCCACGGTGGCGGCGGGCATGATCCTCGACCAACAGGCCGAGGACTCGCTCCGCGACACGTGGGAGGCCGAGCCCAACAGCGGAGACCTGCAGCCCCAGGTCAGCCGCGTGCAGGCGGACGAGCGGGTCGAGCGCTTCGGCCAGCGACCGGCCACCGTGTTGCTCACCGGGCTGTCGGGCTCGGGCAAGACCACCACCGCCTATGCCCTGGAGCGACGGTTGTTCGAGCAGGGTCGGGCGGTCTGTGTGCTCGACGGCGCCAACATGCGACTGGGGATCAGCAAGGACCTCGGGTTCTCTGCCCCCGAGCGCTCGGAGAACCTGCGTCGTTCGGTCGAGGTCGCCAAGATCTTGCTCGATGGCGGGCTCATCTGCATCGCGTCGTTCATGGCGCCGTCCCAGGCCGTCCGCGACAAGGCACGACAGCTGGTGGGACCCGACCGGTTCTTGGTCGTGCATGTCGACGCACCGCTCGAGGTCTGCATGGCCCGGGAGCAGGCGGGCCTGTACGGAGCCGCGCAGGCCGGACAAGACTCCAACGTTCCCGGCGTGTCATCGAGCTACGAGGCCCCGGTTGCGCCCGACCTGGTGCTGCCCACCGCGACCTGGCCCGTGGAGCGCTGCGTCGATGCGATCATCGAGCTGCTGCTGTCGCGGGGCGTCCTCGATCCAGGGCAGGACTAAAAAAGGCCGGCGGTCTCCCGCCGGCCCGGCTCCACCTCGGTTTTGTTTCGATGCGGTGCCTCCCCAATGAGACACCCCTCGACAACTCAGGCTTGGTCGCCGCCCCACCCACTGCACGAGCGTTCGGAAACGGCAGGGTGAGGATGATGGCCCGCGCACTGTGAGGAGCGGACGACCGGGCCCGGTTGCTCCCATATGGAGCACGTGGCGTGCCAACTGCGACCCGACCACGCAACGCGAACTTGGCCAACGACCACCTCATCCATGGGCAACCCGCCCTTGGCAGCTTGCCCAACCGTTGCGCTCGGCGTGGGAGAGCCACGCGGGTCCCCGCGCCGTCGCGGCGCCGGGCATCGGTGCCCGCGCCACACCATGGATGCGATGCCGAGGTCTTCGGTAGCCCCGCAGCGATGATTTCGCGCGCCCGTCCCGGCCCGCCAAGAGCCACCCCCGACGAATCCGGGATGGACACGGTGCAAAGCAACCCGGGCGCGGCACGGTTCGGGCGACGGCCGCGACCGATCGCGAAGCCGGACCGCGCGCGTCATCGAACGCGCTGCATCCTCTATCGAAACGCTCCAGCCCGGACGGTCCCGATGGCAACGGCCGTTGCCACACGGGGCTCGCCAGAGCCACGGTCACCCGTCGACAGGTGGTGGTGATGGTGGTGGTGATGATCGACGACGAATGTCCATGGCCCCGGCGACC
This sequence comes from Deltaproteobacteria bacterium, assembly GCA_022601155.1. Classification (GTDB taxonomy): domain Bacteria; phylum Myxococcota_A; class Polyangia; order Nannocystales; family Nannocystaceae; genus Paraliomyxa. The sequence continues at coordinate 6,152 of JAHZJA010000160.1, forward strand.
CGGGGAGGAAACCGTACTGACACCGATGTCGTGCTCGACCCGCTGTGCGTCCTTCGGTCGCGCGCGACGGTGGAAGCAGTCTCCACCCGCTACTACAGCAAGGCCCGTGCCGAGTCCGACGCACCAGTGTTGTCGGTCGTGATCGCCGGGCGGCTCCTCCGCCCTCTGCTCAACTCGGGCAATCCGATCCCAACAAGGGCACCCAACTCGCCCGCTATCACCCACTGACGCGCCGTTGGTCCGGACCACGCCATGCGCACGTGGCCCGAGGGTCCGACGTGAGTAATGCTTGATACAGACGGCACTGCGTTTTGTCTTGGCGAGCCACATATGGGCTCGCAGGGTGTCTGATGGTGGGGCTCCTCGGCTGCCAGCCACACCTCCCCGAACTCGAAGCCAATGGCGAACGGGTGGCGGTGGGGGTGCACGGCGAGGTCGAGTTGTGCGCCGGTACTCTGCGGGCTTTCGACGAGCAGGTCTCCATGGTGGAGACGGAGCTGGGAATCACCCGCGACCCCGACGAACCGCTTCGGGTCTATGTGGTCGACGATACCGCTCCGTGGTGCAAGGACGTGATGGCTTGCTACATCGGCGGCTGGGTCGACGCGACGTTCGTCCCCTCGTATGCCCCGCGCTCGGTGTGGCACGAGCTGGTCCATCAGGTGGTGTCAGGGTCCGATCTGGGCATGACCGACAGGTTCTTGAGTGAGGGTCTCGCCGGGACGTTGGGTGACGACTGGTGTCCTCCCGCGGGCACCCAGTGGCCCCAGCCCCCGCTGTCCCAGCTGCTCGCCCAGGATGACGTCGCGTATGAGCACTATCCCCGCGCAGCACAGCTGGTCGACTACCTCCGCCAAGAGCACGGCACACCCGCCCTCGTACGGCTGATCGACTGCATCGAGCGTGGTGATCCCATCGAGGCCGTCGACCAGTGCATGGAGACGGTGCTCGGCATCGATCTCACCACCCTCGACGAGCAGTTCAGCGAGGCGGCGCCGCCACTCCACGGCAACCCCGCCCTGTGCGGCGGTGATCCGGTGCCGTGGCAATCGGACACCTGGGTCCACGAGGCGATGCTCGCCTGTGGCGACGACGAGGTGATCAACACCTTCCGCTCACCGCACGGCCGCGAGACGGCGGCACTGGTCGACTTCGCCGAGGCGGGCAGCTACGAGGTGACCCTCGAGTCCGACGGCGATGCCACCCTGGAGATCGAGCCGTGTTTTTGTCTCGAACAGGGCGGTGAGCTGCTCCACCGACCACTCTCCAACATCATCGGCGTGGGTCAGCCCGGACGGTACCGCATCGTGTTCCGTACCGATGATCCGGCGACCACCCGTGTCCGTGTGTCCGTGCGACCGGGTCCCGGCCCCAGCTGAGGTCATGACACCGTCAAGGGATGGTTCGGCGGTCGGCAGCGAAACTCGCCTGGCCGGATGCGAGTCGATTGCAGCGGTAGGTGATGTCCGGCACCCCGACATCCGCACGTTCGATCGACTACGGATCGCCGCCGTGGATTCGCGATGGGCTCTCCCTCGCGTTCCAGCGGTGGCCCGATCTGCAGGTCCCCGTGCGGCCCTGGCTCGACCACGTCGCAGCTCGGGGCCTGCTGGACACACCCCAGCCCCGAGAACGCGTGGCCGACCTCGTGCTGGCGTGGGGCTGCGCTCGCGGCGATGCCATTGCGATCGGCCACTTCGTGCGAGAACTCGGGCCGGTCCTCCGTGCCACGCTCGGAACTCGGGGCGACACCGACGATGCTCTCCAGCACGGGCTCGCCCACATCCTGGTCGCCGCCCCCGGCCGGGCCGCTCGCATCGTCTCGTTCGCGGGGCGTAGCTCGCTGCGGAGCTGGGTGAAGGTGGTGGCGCGGCGCCTCGGTCATCAGCATCACCGTGGTCCGCCGTTGGTCGCCGCCGCTGTCGTCGAGACCGTGCTCGATCACCACGCCGACCCCGAGCTCGAAGCGCTCAAGACCCGGTACACCGGCCACTTCGAGAGCGCGCTGCAGTCGGCGATCACCACCCTCGATGCACGGGACCGCACGCTGCTGCGGTCGGCGATGGCCGGCGAACGCTCGTCGAGCATCGCCGCCCGCTACGGGGTCCACAAGGCCACGGTCAAGCGCTGGCTCGCCACCCTGCGACAACGAATCCTTCGCCGCACCCGCCGTGAGCTACTCGATGGATTGCAGCTTCGGGGAGAGGAGCTCGACAGCATCCTGCGGCTCATCGCCAGTCGTATCCCCTACGCTCGGCACGACCAGGGGTGACGGTGGGGTCGCGCTGCCCGTCGTCCGAGCACCTGGCCCGCATCCTCGACGGCGACTGGTCACCCGACCACGATCCGCAGCTCCACACGCACCTGCGACAGTGCTCGGAGTGCGCCGCGATCGTGCTCCAGTCCGAAGCTTCACCCTCGATTCCCGCAGCCCCCGACATGCCACGGCCGGGCCAGACCCTCGGTCGTTATCGTATCGGCGAGCCGCTGGGGCGTGGTGCAATGGGGCGGGTCTGGAGCGCGTTCGATCCCGTGCTGGGGCGTACCATCGCGCTCAAGGTCGTCACGGCTGAAGTCGCAGCCCGCACGGGCGCCGACGACATCCACGAGGCGCGCGCGCTCGCTCGGGTCCGCCACCCGCACGTCGCCGCCGTCCACGATGCGGGCCGTCACCACGCGTGGGTATACATCGCCATGGAGGCCATCGAGGGACAACACCTCGACGACTGGTCGGCGGGGCGACGCTGGTCGGAGATTCTCGACCGCGTGATCGAAGCGGGGCGCGGGCTCGCGGCCATTCACCGCGCCGGGCTGGTGCACTGCGACATCAAGCCCGCCAACGTGCTCGTCGATGCCGAGGGACGCGCACAGATCGTGGACCTGGGTCTGGCGCTCCCCATCGAGGCGAGCAACGGCCGGCCCGGGGTCGCCGGAACGGTCGCGTATATGGCACCCGAGCAGCGGGAGGGCCGGGGCACCGACGCTCGCAGCGATCAGTTCTCGTTGTGCCTGATGGCGGCGCAGATGCTGGGACTACGGCCGGTGCTGGATCGGTGGGTCCCCGTGCAGACCGCCGCGCCACGGCGCCTGTCTGCCGTGCTCACCCGAGGGCTGTCCCCCGACCCGACCACGCGCTGGCCCAACCTCGATGCCCTGGTGCGCGCCCTCCAGCGCTCGCGGCGACGTCACCGCGCGTGGCTGCTCCCTCCCATCGCAACGACCGGCGCCCTGGCGGTTGCGCTGGCGTCCACCCCCGACCGCTGTGAGCGAGGGCGTACGACCCTGGCCACGGTCCACGAGCGCTGGCCCGCCGCCGCCACCGAGGACACCCGTGCCCGCGACGGATTCGAGCAAGCGTGGGCCCAGCGATGGGATCGAGCCTGCACCGCGCGGCCCATCGTCCCACCCGCGACCCAGCGGACGATCGCGTGCCTCGAGGAAGCACTCGAGCAGACGCAGCGGCTCACGCTCGCCCACGCCGACCCCAGCCGCTGGCGCGAAGGGCTGCCCAATCCCAGCTGGTGCGACCAATCGCGGCCCGGGCCCCAGCCCGCGATCCGCGATCCGCAGCGCGCGGTCGCCAGCGCACAGATCAGAGTGCACCTGGGCGCCGCCATCACCCAAGAGAAGGAGGGAGACTACGAAGGGGCCGGGCGCGAGGTCGATCGCGCCGTGGCGCTGGCCCAGCGCTGGTCACTGCCGTGGTTGCGCGCCCAGGCCCTGTATCGCCGGGCCTCCGTGATGGCGCGCAATGGCAGGGTCGGCGAGGCCGAGCGCGTCGCGATCGAGGCGGCAGTGCTCGCCCGAGCCGCCTCGCACTACCACATTGCCGCCCGCGCAAGCCTGCTGCGGATGTTCCTGCTCGCCCGGCGTGCCCCCAACGATCCCGAGGCCGACATCTGGCTGGCGTTCACGGGAGCCGACGTGCTGGAGACCCGGGACCCGGGAGTCAAGGCCGAGTTCCACTCCGTGCACGGCACCTTGCTCGTCGGGCGGGGCGACTATCACGGCGCGGTGTCGGCCTTCGAGCGAGCGGTGGACGTCAGCCGTGACCGCGAGCACTCGCCCGCCCGGCTCGCCACCGCACTCGCCAACCTGGCCGAGGCCCACAAGCTATCGGGTAGCTTCGCGGCCGCCATCGAGGCGATCGAGCGTGCGATCGAAGTGCGTCGTGAACTCGAGGGCGAACGCCACCCTCGCATGGCACTGCTGTACGCGAGCCTGGGCTCGGTTCACCTGGACGCAGGGCGCCCCGAGCGTGCACGGAGCTCCTTGCTGCGAGCCCGCGGCAC
>JAHZJA010000161.1 GCA_022601155.1 Deltaproteobacteria bacterium
CTCCTTTTTTCTGAGATCGCGGTGAAATACGTCGGGGCTTGTGCGCGACAGTAGGGTCGGGTACCCCAATGGAATGGGCATCGGGACCCGGGTGAACGTGATCGCGCTGGCCCTCGTGGTGAGCTTGGGCTGCGCGGGCCGTTCGCGTGGGACGGCATCCACTCCGACCCCACCCCCAACCACGGCCGCCCCGTTGTCGATGGCGATCCTCGGCGCCGGGGCAGGGGGAGTGGCGGGACGCGACGCACTCGATCGGCTGTTCGAGGCCCCCGAGGTGACCGCGGCCGGAGAGCGATTGCTCGATCGCCTGGGCGCAGCACCCTCTCTGGAGCCGCGGTACGCCACGTTCGTCGAGAACGTGATGAGTCGGCCCGCCATGGTCGAGGCCTACGCAGCGCTGGCCGCCAGCAATCCCGGCGGGTCGGTGGAGCAGCTCACCGAGCAGATCGGCGCGCGCCTCAGCGAGGGCATCGACGGGCCCGCGTTCGACGGAGCCCTCGACCGTGCACTCGACCGCCTTCTCGATCGGCCCGCGGTCGACGGGGCATTCGGCGAGCTCGCACAGGCGTTGATCGACCGGGGTCGCTTCCTCGAACGCCTCGCCGCCCTGCTGCAGCAGTGGCAGCCCGACATCGAGGCCGCGGTGGGCGTGCCGATGATGGACGAGCGCTTCGACGCGCGACTGGAGCAGTACCTCGACGACCCCGCGCGCAGCGGTGCCCTCGAACAAGCGCTGACCGAGCGCATCGCCGACGATCCCAAGCTCCGCGCCGCACTGGCCGGCCTACTGGACGACGATGCGTTCTTTGCCGCGTGCGAGACATTGTTCCAGGGACTCCTCGACGACCCCCAGTTCCAAGACGCCGCGACATCGGTGCTGGCTGGGCTGGTGATGGAGGTCGACGCCACGGAGCTCGAAGCCCGCGTCGATCGGCTGCTTGTGACACCCGATGTCGAACATTCGGTCGTACGCTGGGCTCACGAGGTGGGGGAGACCGCCGCGTTCGACTCGATCGCGGACCAGCTGGGCGCATTGCTCGACGACCCCAACGTTCAGGGGGAGATGTTCGACGCTCTGGTGGGTACGGTGCGGCAACAGACGGCATAAAGGAGCCAGACAGAACGATGGTCGTTGGCAGCACGCTCAATTGGGATGATTCGGCGGTAACCACCTCGCCTCAGCGGTCGTACACGGGACCGTGATGTCGGGTACGGATTTGGAACCGAGTAATGAGGGCCCCGAGGAGGGTCATCCCACGCTCGACTTTCACCCGCCGGGCGATCACGGGTCCCTACCCCCCCCACCGGCCTTTGGCACGGTCTTGGACGCCCCGCCCCCGCCGTCTGCTCCGTATCGGCCGCCGCCTGCGCGTCGCACCCCTTGGGCGGCGATTGGGTTTGGATTCGTGGGAATGGCTGGGGTCGGCGGCGCCGTCGCCTTCACCCTGCTGACCGATCCCGACACCGAAATACCGGCGCCGCCGGAGCCGGCGGCCGCGGTCGTGGCCAGCACCGCGGGCGCACCCCCACCCCCCGCGGCTCCCGAGACGATCCCCGCCGTGCCCGACCTGGGCCCCTGCCCCGAGGGCATGGTCCACCTGGCCGGGGGCAAGTTCTTCATGGGCACCGACCGCGATGTGCCCCTGCTGGCCGCCGCGCATCCAGCTCACCAGGTCGAGGTGGACGCCTACTGCATCGACATCCACGAGGTCAGCGTCGACCAGTATCGCGGGTGCTCGACCAAGGGAGAGTGCAAGCGAGCCTACCGCACCAGCCAGTGGCCTCGCGCCCAGCCCGAGCACACCGAGGCCTACAGCGAGCTGTGCAACGAGCGGTACGACGACCGAGGTCAGCACCCGATCAACTGCGTCACATGGCAGCAGGCCCAGCACTATTGCCAGTGGCGTGGCGGCCGACTCCCCACGGAGGCCGAGTGGGAGTTTGCTGCTCGCGGCTCCGATGGCCGGGTCTACCCCTGGGGTGACACGGTGCCCGGGCCCACCCACATGAACGGTTGTGGAGCGGAGTGCCGAACGTGGCGCGCGGCCAAAGCCCTGCCCGAGACCCCAGCCATGCTCCACGACGCCTCCGACAAGTTTCCGGGTACCGCCCCCGTGGGCAGCTTCCCCGAGGGCCAGACGCAGTGGGGCATGCACGACGTGGCGGGCAACGTCTTCGAGTGGACCACCGACGCCTACCGGCCGTATCCGGGCGCGGACGTCGATGAGCCCGCCGATGCCGACGAGCCCCCCGACCCCGAGGCTCCCAAGCGCCGGGTGATCCGGGGTGGCGCCTTCAACAGCTTCGCCCCCGACCATGCCGACCCCGCCCTGCGATTTCCGCAGGACGAGCAGGCGCATACCCACGGCATCGGCTTTCGTTGCGCGTCGGGGGTGCAGTAGCTCAGCCGACACCCAGCGCGGCCAGCTCCTTCTCCGCCTGCGCCTGCCACCCTTGGTTGGCCTTGGGGCTCGCGGGGCTGGGGTGCAACATCACCCCCACCTCGACCATGTCGCCGACGACCCGCTCGGCACACTTGCGAGCGAACGCGCCCACGCCCACCACCATCGTGGGCTCGAGCACCTTCACCGTGTCGCGCAGCGCCCGATCGCACGCAGCAAACAGGGGCTCTCGCTCGGCCTTGGGCAGCTTGTCTGGAGTCCGGTTGCGACCCGTGTCCTCGAGGAACGCCAGCGGGCAGTAGTTGATCACGAAGAACTTGGCGAAGAACCGTCGCGGGGTGCCGTAACGCTGCTTGGCCCAGCCCCACAGCCTCGCGCCGCTGACCTCCGAGCGCGTACAGGCAAACCCGTCGATCGGCCGCTTGGGATGCTCGGGCTTGGGCTTGCCCACCTTGCCCTCGATCTTCAGCCAGTCGCGGGCCAGCGCGACCTCGCCAAAGGGCACCCCGGTCTGGGCCATACCGAACGGACCCGGGTTCATCCCCAGCAACACCACCCGCCCTCGCTTGGTGCCAAAGCGGGCCAAGAATTGCTCATGCGGGTCCCGAGCGTAGCGCAGCGGGTTGTACACGTGGGTGACCGGGGGTGCGAACGACAACGCGTTCACGGCCCGAGACAGACGTCGGCTGATCCGAACCAAGTCCACGGCCGCGGACGGTAGCACGGACGACGACGGGCCCCGGCGGCTACGGTTGCTCGGGTTCTTCGAGCAGCAGATCGCGGAGCGACGCGGCCCATGCATCGAGGTTGACCAGCGTGCTCTCGAGTTGATTGCGGTCTTCGACGAGCTTGCGCATCTGCTCCTCGAGCAGCTGCTTGGCGCGACGGATCCGGGTACGGGCGGTCCCCTCGGGAATGTCGAGCACCCCGGCGACCTCGGACGCGGTGAGCTTCTCCCAGTAGTACAGCTCGAGCACGATCTGGTGGTCGATCGGGATCCGGCGCAGAGCCTGCAACAGCACGCGGTGCTCGTGGTGGCGAGCAACGACGACGCTGGGCGAGGGCGCGAGATCGTGGACCGACGTCACCCCAAAGTCGATGCGACCGCCGTGACGCCGCTGGGTTCGGTAGTGCTTGCCGAGCACGTTGTGGGCCACGGCGAACAAGAACGTGCGAAAGCTGGCCTCGCCACGGAAACGATCCTTGCCCTCCACGCACGCGAGGAACGTGCGCTGGATGAGATCATCGATGCCGCGGTTGACCTTGTTGCGAAAGAACCGAGCAACGGCATCGAAGTGGCGCTCGAACAGCTGCTCGCCCGCCTGACGATCTCCGCCCCGCCAGGCCTCCAGCAGCTCGAGGTCGGTGGGAGTGCCGGACATCGCCGTCGGCGAGTGTACGCCCGGTCGCGGACACCTCGCGAGTGACCGCGCCCCCGCACGGACGGGGGGCGGTCGTCGGCCGCGAACAGATCGCCGTGAGGTGGCGATCCGCTACAGATGCCGCTGGACGAGCTGCTCGAGGGGCTTGGCTGCCCCAGGGTTGCCTACGAGCCTGTCGACGACCTCCCCGCCCTTGAACACGAGCAGGGTCGGAACCCCGCGCACGCCGTACTGCGCGGCGATCTGCGGGCTGGTGTCGACATCGACCTTGACCACCTTGGCCTGGCCAGAAAACCGGTCGGCGAGCGTGTCCAGGTGAGGGGCGATCGACCGACAGGGGCCGCACCAGGTCGCCCAAAAGTCCACGAGCACGGGCACGTCCGATTGCAGGACCTCCTGCCCGAAGTGAGCGTCGTCGGTGTGAAGCACGGAGTTGGCGGTTGCGGAATCGAGGGACATGGCCTGGTCTTTCCTTTTCTGGCCGCGTTGCGGCACCCAACAAACTTGGGTCGGGGCAGGTGCGGAGGCGTCCAGAGTCGGTGCTCGATCGTCCGAGACCGTTGCGGGGGGGTGTCGGCGGGTTTGGCGACGGTCCCGGGTTTGTGCTCCACTGATCGGCACGATGCTCCTCGACCGGCTGCTCGCGTCCCTGCAGATTCAGGTCGCCCCGTTCGCGGTCTGCGACGTCCGGCGGGGCTGGCGGGTGCACATGCCGCCCGATGGCCACGTCAGCCTGCACTTCGTGGTGCGGGGCGAGGGCACCCTGCACGATGCCGAGCACCGCGAGCACGCGCTGCACACAGGCACGCTGATCGTCGCACCACCGGGGTACCCCTTGCGCGTCGAGCCGCCCGAGGGCGCCGTCGACGAGCTCGATGCCGCCGCCGATTGCTCCTTGCCCGAACATGGCCTCAAGCGCCTCGTTGCGGGCGACGGCGACGGCGCCCTGCTGATGGTGTGCGGCGCCGTCCAGGCCACCTATGGCGGCAGCGTGGGCGTGTTCGACGGGCTACGGGAGCCCCTGGTGCAGCCTTTTACGACCCCCAGCATGCACGCGGTGTTCGAGGGCTTGCTGGCGGAACAAGCCACCTTGGGGCCCGGCTCGCAGACCATGCTCCGCGCGCTGATGACCCAGGGCATGGTCGCCCTGCTGCGGCGGCTGTGCGATGGGCCCTCGTGCTCGTTGCCGTGGCTCGCCGCCCTGGGAGACGAGCGGCTGGTGCGAGCACTCGACGCCATGCTCGGAGCGCCGCAGCAGCCCCACACCCTCGAGTCGGTAGCTCGCACCGCGGGGATGAGCCGGTCGGCATTCAGCGAACACTTCACGCAGTCGTTCGGCCGCCCGGCGATGGAGCTTCTGCGCGAGGTTCGGCTCAACAAGGGGGCCGAGCTTCTGCGGGGCACCGAGCTTCCCGTCAAGACGGTCGCCGAGCGCATTGGGTTCTCCAGCCGCAGTCACTTCTCCCGCGCGTTTCGGGCCCACTTTGGCGTCGACCCGGCCGGCTTTCGCAGCGGAGCCCGTGCCGACCCTTCGGCGGCGAGTCCGTAGCGGTCCCTCGTCAGGCCGACACACGGCAGGTCGGCGCGCAGTGCTGACGTTGGCGCGGCCGGGCTCGTCACGCTCTCAGCGACTCGGGTGCAGGGCCGGGCCGCCGCCACGGACGGCACGTCGCCGCCCATGCCTCACGCGTCGGCCGTCCACGTGGCTCGTGGCCACGGTTCGTGCGATCGTGGGCACGATGCAGCGAACGGTCGGCATGCGGGCGGCGGTCCTGGCCTCGATGTTGTCCGGGTGTGCAGCCCCCAACCTGTCACGCACCGTGGGCCGCGGGAACGGCGAGCTGCGGGTCAGCGCGGGCGGCCCGTTCATCTCGGTGTTGGGGCCCTCGATCCCCGTCCCTCACACCAAGGTCGGCGGTCGCTACGGACTGGCCGAGTGGCTCGATATCGACGCCAACCTCGATGTGCTGGCCATGGCGTTTCAGGTGTGGGCGATGGACGTGGCCGCCAACGTGCAGCTGTACCGTCGCCCGGGTGGTTTGGCCGTGGCCACCTCGGCCCGGGTCCATACGTTTGGTGATCTCGATGATCCGCCCGCGCTGCGGGCCTATCCCGAGTGGGGCCTGCACCTGGGAGGGCCGGTGCCGGGCGTCGACTGGCTGCAGCTGTACGGTGGACAGACCCTGGTGGTCTCGCCCAACCCACCCCGCGACGGCTCGGCCGTGTTCTGGACGCCATTTCTGGGCGTAGAGGCGCTGCTGCCCAACAAGCGACAGCTGCGGGGCAAGCCACGCCAGCACGGCATCGCAGTGCACGGGGCATGGATCAATCCTTGGGACGACAGCGACTCGGTGGTGGGCTATCGACCCCGCCGAGGCGCGGCCGCCGTGTACCTGGGCTACCGCTTGCGCTTTGGAGGGCTGGACCGATGAGACGTGCACTGCTGATGACCCTCGGGCTCGCCAGTGCGTGCCTCACCCTCGATCCCTTCCTGTTCAACAACCAAGACGTCGAGCGCTACGGCTGGGACGACGACCCCTGCGACCCGCAGCTCCGCGGCGAGCTGACCGAGGCCGAGCACCGTCTCAACGGCGGCCCCGCCCCCCGCTGCCACCCGTCGGTGGTCCCTCCCGAGCAGCGCGTCGAAGACTTCGTCACGCTGGCCGACGGCCGTCGAATCCACTACGTGTTCGCCCATCACGACGACGCCGAGGCGACCATCTTCTACAGCCACGGCACCTCGCGACACCTGGGGCGCTACTGGGATCGCGTCGAGCTGATGTGGTCGATGGGCTACAACGTCATGGTCTACGACTACCCGGGCTATGGGCGCTCGGACGGCGAGCCCGACGAGGCGGGGGTGTATGCCGCCGCGGTGGCCGTGTTCGAGGACGTGCTGCCGCAGATGCCCGGCGTCGACACCTCGCGCGTGTTCTTGTTGGGGTACTCGCTCGGCGGCGGTCCAACCTACGAGCTGGCCCTGCGAGCCTCGGAGGGCACGCTGTCGACGGTGCCCCGGGGGGTGGTGAGCGAAGCGGCGTTTTGCAGCATCGAGGCCCTCGTACGAGACGGCTCGCGACTCGACCTACCGGGCACGTTCCTCGCCGATCATGCGCTCGACAACTGCGCCAAGATTGCGCGACTCGATCCGCGGATGCCCGTGATGATCATGCACGGCAATGCCGACAGCTTCATCGTGCCCACCCACGCCGACCTGTTGCTCGACGCGGCCGCGGGTGATGTGGAGTACGTGGAGATCGATGGCGCCGACCACACCGAGGTACCGACGGTGATGGGCGACGACTACGAGTAGCGACTGCGCGGCTTCATCACCGCACACCTGCCCTGACCGGCTCGCTTGACCGCCAAAGCGCCGGGCCGATACCGTGACCGACGGGTGGCGGCCTGGCGGGACGAGTACGAGGGAGTTGACCATGGGACGAACACGGCAAACGAGCACGAGGCTGGGACGACTGGCAGTAGTGGCGGCCTTGGCCGTGGCCTGCGGTGATGATGGAGGCGGTGCGGCGGCCGACTCGAGCAGCTCGGGGACGACCAACACCCCCAACCCCTCCACCACCCAACCCCCTGCGCCCACGACGGGCACCAATCCCACGACCACCGCCAGCACCAACCCCGGGACCACCATGGCCGGCACCACCGCGGTGGATCCGACCGCGGCCGACTCGAGCAGCGGCGATCCGGGCCAGGAGTGTGACGGGACGTTCCCGCGCATGTGGATCGACGGCAGTGCGTGCGGAGCCGAGGCCCTCGTCCAGGTGCACTACTACGACGAAGACACGGTGATCCTGCGCCAGTCGCTGTGCACCAGCTTCGAGGGGCCGTTCATGTACATGTTCTTCGGCGACGACCAGGTGTTGCTCGAAGACACGGGTGACGGCGGAGTCCCGATCACCGACGTCGTTTACGGCGTGATCGACGACTGGCTGGCCGCGCGGGGCCAAGCGTCGATCGAGCTGGTGGTGGTCAACTCGCACGCCCACGGCGACCACGTGCAGGGCAACGGACAGTTCCAGGGACAGCCCAACACCACGGTCGTGGGCACCAGCGTGGGCGCGGTCTCGTCGTACTTTGGCATCGACCAGTGGCCCACCCAGATCGTCACCCACGATCTGGGCGGACGCATGATCGACGTGATCCCGATCCCGGGGCACCAGACGTCGCACATCGCCTTGCTCGATCATGCGACGGGGATGCTGTTGACGGGCGACACCCTGTACCCCGGGCGGCTGTACATCTCGGACTTCCCCACGTACGTCACCAGCATCCAACGGTTGGTCGACCACACAGGTGGGCTCGACGTGTGCCACGTGATGGGCACGCACATCGAGATGACCAACACTCCGGGTCAGGACTATCCGTTCGGCGCCACGGTGCACGCCGATGAACACCCGCTCGAGCTCGAGCTCGCGCACGTCGTCGAGCTGCGCGATGCCGTGGTGGCCATGGGCAACCAGCCCGTGCAGGAAGTCCACGACGACTTCATCGTCTTCCCGCTGTGAGCCCGCGGCCCCCGGCCCGCCGCACCGAGCGGTTGACAGCCGCACAGTGCGGCCGGGACGAAATCACTCCCTTGGATGGATGCGTGGGCGGGACGCAGGTGCAATGATCGGAGACGATGAACGATCCGCGCCCCCGCCCCGCCCCCACGTCCGCCACGCCGACCGAGCCTCAGCCGCTGCCGTCCCTCGACGAAGAGTCCCTCGCGTCGGTGATCGGGGGCTCCACCACGACCGGGGGCGCGTTCGTCGACGGTGGAATCACCGCCGACGACGACTGGGAGACCCCGATCGCATAGCGGGGACGCCTCTCATCGGTCGTGACTGCGGCCGTCGTCCCCGCGCGTGGCTGGTTGTCGGCGGCTGCGCCCCCGCGGGGCTCGACGCGCGAAGATGAGACCGCGCGCTGGCCGTTGGGCTCAGGTGCAGTAGAACCTTGGGGCTCGCCGGACTCCCCCCGGCGACCGAGGCAGCACCGATGACCAAGGCAATCGCGAGCGCGTGGCTCACCACCCTGATGTTGACCGCGTGTGGCGGCGAGCAGTCCAGCTCGGGCTCGACCGCCGCAACCGCCGCCCGAAAAGTCTGGACCGACAAGTGCGCCGTCTGCCACGGCGAAGACGGCAAGGGCCAGGGCCCGGGCGCCATGGCGCTCAACCCCAAGCCCCGCAGCTTCACCGATCCAAAATGGCAGACCTATACCGCCGACGATCGGATCACC
>JAHZJA010000162.1 GCA_022601155.1 Deltaproteobacteria bacterium
ACAGTCCTCCGGGCAGTCCATAACCTTCGTCGTGCAGTCCCTGCTCGGGCCGGCCGGCAGCCATGGCCACCCGCGCGGTCGATTGCAGGACGACGACGCGGATCACATGGTCGGCCGGGATCGTCTCCATGACCTGGGCGCGCACGCTGTCCGCTTCGCCCACGGCCCGGTCGATTTCCCCGAGTTCGCTCCACTGTGCGGCCAACACCGCACGCAAGGCGAGCACCACCTCGGGGCGTGCGCTTGGAGCCTCGACCATCGAGGTCACCGCCTCGTGCAGGGTGGTCGCGGCGCGTTGGTGGTGCCCTCCCCTGGCCAACGTCAGCCCCAAGTCACCCATTTGCTCCGCAATCCACACGTCGCCCGCAGGCACGATGCCGCGATTGACGGCCAGCGCATGCTCGAAGTGCACGACCGCGGTCTCCACCCGCCCCTCGGCCGCCAGCGCGGTCGCCAGCGAGTACTCCACGCTGGCCGTCCGCGGATGCTGCGGGCCCAACACCGCTTCGAACTGCTCGAACGCCCTCCCCAGGTAGTGCACCCGCTCCGAAGGCGGCGCAGCATCTCCGCGACAGAGGCTTCGATTTTGGTAGTTGGTCGCCAGCGCGACTCTCCAGCCGAGCTCGTTGGGATAGGCATCCGCGCTCGCCTCGACGAGCGCCAGCCCCTCCTCCATGACTCGGCACGCGGCATCGAATTGGCCGACACACTGATGGGCGGCGCCGAGATTGTTGAGCAGAGAGACGCGAGCCTGGGGATTGGGCGCGACGCGGGCCAGCGAGGCTTCGGCCTGCCGAGACGAGCGCGTCGCCGCCCGACCATCGCCACGCCCACAGCCCTCGACGTAGACGGACTCGATCTGGGCGTTGGCGGCCTGGCGCCAGCGACCGTTCGCCTCGGCGACCCCCTCGGCCTCTTCGAGCAACCCGACGCCCTCGTCCACCCGTCCCAGCGATGCCAGGGTGCCCCCCCGAAGCAACAGCGCCTCGGTCTCGAGGTACGCATGGCCCAGCGCGCGAGCTCGGTCCAGCACCTCGGCGGTCGCGGCCTCCAGCTCCTGGGGTCGGCGCACCAGCTGCCCGGCTCGAACGTCCTCGAGAGCGGCCTGGATTTCCGTGGCGACCTCCCGCTGCTCGGGTGCGAGACCAGCGAGCAGGTCTTCGCTGTGCTCTAGACACGCGGCGACGGGCCGACCCGATGTCGCAATCGTCACGGCGTCGTCGGCAGTGGCAGGACCGGGAACCCGTAACCGTCCCACCTTCAGGCTCAGCTGGTCGAGCTGCGCCCCGAGACATGCCAGCCGCGTGTCGGGCTCCGTTGCAGGCTCGCCACAGACTTCGGCGTGCACCGAGATCCAAGCCGTCGCCTCGGCATCGAGCTGGTCGATCACGCGGACCCCGGTCTGCTGGGCGTGAGCCCGCTGGCTCGCGGCTATCGCGGCGCGTACACGGTTGCGCTGTCCGTCGTTCCAGACCACGGCGAGGCGCTCGCCTTCCACCCGGCAGCGGTCGGCCGCGGTCTCGATGGAGGCGTCGGCCCGGAGTCCCAGCGCCGAGCCCCCCAAGCCCACACCCAGTCCCACCGCGACCACGCCGACCTTCCACCACGGCCGACGACGCGGACCGAGCTGGGCGACCAGTCTCCGCAAGCTGGGCCAACGGCGTGCAGGATCGGGCTCGAGCGCCCGCAGCAGGGCCGGTCCGTGCAGACGCCACCATGGCGAGTCCCCAATCCACGACGGAGGACCGCGTCGCTTCGCGAGCAACAGCGCCAAGTCGGTCGAGCCCTGGAACGGGCGCTTCCCAGTGAGCGCCTCGTACAGCGTCACGGCGAACGCATACTGATCGACGCCCGCATCGATGGGCACGCCCCGGTCGAGATGCTGCTCGGGCGCCATGTACACCGGGCTGCCCAGCACCATGCCCGTCTCGGTGATGGCGTCGCTCGTCGGCTCGACCGCCGGGTCCGACGGATCCGACAGCGTGGGCGGGCCTGCCTCGAGTTCACCCCCCGACCGTGCCAGCCCGAAGTCGCTCACCAGCACCCGGCCGTCGTCACCGATGAGCACGTTGGACGGCTTGAAGTCGCGGTGGATGAGTCCAGCATCGTGGGCCGCGATGAGCCCCCGGGCAGCGGCGAGAACGCGCCCCAGGATCTCCGACTCGGAGCGTCGACCCCCCGCCAGCCACCCCGCCAGCGTCGTGCCCTCGACCAGCTCCATCACCAGGTAGGGACACCCATCCGCAACCCCGACGTCGTAGACCTCCACCACGTTGGGGTGGGTGACCCGAGCCATCGCCCGGGCTTCTCGAACGAACCGGGCCCGCGCCCGCTCGGAGGATGCGGCGTCGCTGCGGATCACCTTCACGGCGACATCGCGCTCGAGCCGAGGGTCACGCGCCCGGTACACCACCCCCATGCCGCCCGCGCCGAGCGGCTCTCCGATCGCGTAGCGCCCGATCGTTCGGCGCAGCGGCGACGCCAGGTGCCGGGCCCCGACCGCAGCGACGTCCGCGGGCAGCGCGCGAGTTCGATCGACGGACGATCGCATCCTTCCCACGATAACGCCCCACGCCCACGGCTGGGTGTGGACGAAGCCCTTCAAACGGCGACGCGGTCACAGCAGAGCAAGGGGGACGGCTCATCGACGGCCAACGCCGCCCGCAGCCGGCGAGCGCACGCGCGGGCCGACCCCTCGCGATGGCGCGGCGATGGCTCGAGCATTCGCATGAGCGCTCGGCGTGCCAAAGGCGGGATCGCGGGCGCCGTGTCGAAGTTGGGCCGAAAGCCGAGACGGATGGTGATATCGCGGGGTGCGATCGCAAACGGCCGCTCCCCGGTGATCGCTTCCCACAAGACGACGCCCAGAGCAAACACGTCTGCCGCCGGCTGCAGCTGAGTACCCGCCAGCAGCTCGGGCGCCATGTACGGCAGCGCGGTGGTCTGCAGCGCAACCTCCAGCAACGGTGCCGCGCCCTCGGTCGCCATGCAGATGTGTCGCAGCCCCGCCACCTTGACCGCCCCGTGGATCTCGGCATCCACGATGAGCGCCTGGGGCGACAGGTTGGTGTGCACGAGCCCTTCGTCGTGCAGTGCAGCGAGGGCGTCGAGCACCCGCGCCACCGCGTCAAAGGCTTCGGCCCAGGGCAGCCGCTTGCGCGAGGCCAGGCGAACACCCAAGTCCGAGCCCTCCGCCCACTCCATCACCAGGCACGGATGCGCGCCCGCATGCAGACCGAAGTCCAGCAGCCCGAGTACATCGGGGTGGCGCACTGCAGCCATCGCTTCTCCCTGCAGCAGCGCGCGCACGGGGTCGGTACCCTCGGCCCACAGCTCCAGCAACACCAGGCGTGGCCCGCACAGATCGACACCTCGCCAGACACGGCCGCGCACATCCGACTCGAGCAGTTCCTCGACGCGATAGCGCCCAAGCAATACCTCACCGATCATCTCGACATCCTCATCCTGAGTGGCCGACCGGCCCAAAACGGTGTGGAAGTGAGCCCGGGGAGAGGCACCAAAGGACCCCACGCCTTTGGTGCCCCAACGCTATCACGTCGATGTTGCGGTGGCCGTCGCCATTGCGGCTCGGCGGGAGGCCATCACGTTCCGCATCGGGTCGCCGCGCGCCGTTTTCCGACGACCGTGCCCCCACGGTGCCCCACGACGACCCCCACCACCGGGGGTTCGGCCGACTCTCGCACCACGAGGTGACGATCGGCGGACTTGATTGTGATCACACGGTCGCAGAACCGGACGTCCGCGACTCGACGACCTCAGCGCAGCCGTCGATTGTGATCACGTGGTCGCGGAGCCGGACGTGGACGGCTCGATGACCCCAAAACGGCGGTCGATGGCGATCCTCCGGTAGCCGAACACCCGACGAAGCGTGCGCCCCACGAACATCCAGTGGGCGATCCGCCCCAGTGGCCCGAGTGGGGGGGCGTAGTAGACCCGGTCCACCATGAGGGTCCGGTCGCCGTCGGCCTCGAACAGGTGCTCGTGGTACCAGGCGCGGTAGGGCCCGCGCAGCTGCACGTCGATGAAGCGCTCGCCTGGCGCCCAGTGCTCGATGCGGGTCTGCCAACGCATGGGTACGCCGCCCAGGCGAATCCGATAGTCGATGAGCCGACCTCTCTCCATCGCGATGGGGGTCGGCGTTCGGATCTCGAACGCCAGCGTTGGTGGTGTGATTGCACCGAGGTTCTCGGCCCGGGCGAAGAACTCGGCGACGTCGCTCAGCGGTGCCTCGATCGTGGTGTGCTGCTCGAGCACGTACCGCGGTCGACGAGCGTCGAGATACGCGACCGATGGGGCCTCCTCCGTTGCCGACCGCATCTGCACGGTGCGTCGACCAGCGTCGGCCACATCACGCAAGGCGGGACCGACTCGGGGATACGCGAACGGAAACCCGAGCTCGAGCAGCCGACGCGGCACGACGCGCTGGCTGGCGAGCATGATCTGCGCCGCCTTGCCCATGGCCAGACGCAAGACGAAGGCCGGAGCTCGAAACCACGCCGGTCTCGACAGCGCAGCGGCGAGCTCTCGGGTGAAGGTACGGTTGTCGATCGGCTGCGGCGCCACGGCATTGATGGGCCCCGTGTATCGCGAGTCGCTCAGGCCCCGCACCAACAGCTCGACGAGATCGGCGAGGTGGATGAACGGGCAATACTGACGGCCCGAGCCCAGCACCGCACCCAGTCCCAGGCCAAACGCAGGGCGCATCGTCGCGACAGCACCGCCTTCGGAGTCGAGCACGATTCCAATCCGAAGGGTGGCGACCCGCACGCCAAGCGCTTCGGCTTCGCGGGCGGCGTTCTCCCAGTCGACGCACAGGCGGGCGAGGAACCCTTCGCCTGCACTCGCGTCCTCGTCCAGTCGTTCATCACCGCGATCGCCGTAGTAGCCGACGGCGCTCGCCGACAGCAGCACCGCAGGCCGGCGATCGAGCGAGCGCATCGTATCCACCAGCCGGGTCGTCAGCCCCACCCGGCTCGAGACGAGCGCGCGGCGGTAGCCACGGCTCCATCGTCGGGCCACCGGAGCACCCGCGAGGTTGACCACGGCGTCGGCCTCGGACAGGGCTCGGCCCAGGGCCGTGTCCCCCTCGTTGGTTCCAAGCAGCGTGACCTCGTCGCTGAGCACCATGCGGGCGGCCGCCACGTCGCGCACCCACCCGACCACCTCGTGCCCCTCGCGAGCCAGTCTCAAGGCGAGTGCCCGGCCCACCAAGCCCGTAATCCCAGTGACGAAGACCTTCACCGTGCGGGCCCCGTACTGGCAAGACTGAGGCTCACGCGAGCAGTCCGGCGCCGAGGGAGAACCCGCGGCTGCGCAGCTCGGCGCGGATCTTGTCGAGGGCACGCTCTTGGAGCTGCCGAATGCGCTCGCGCGACAGCCCGTGCATGTCCCCCACCTCGCGCAGCGTCATCGTCTGACTGTCGTCCAGCCCAAAGCGATGCCGCAGGATGTCGGCCTCCATGGGGCGCAGCGTGGACATGGCATCTTGCAGCGCGTCGTCGAGATGCTCGTCGTGGAGCAGGTGGTCGGCACCGGGTCCATCGTCGGCCAGCACCTCGATGCCCTGTCCACCGTCTTCGCGCTCGCTGCCCCCCACCGAGGTGTCTTGCTGGAGGAGCGTTCGCTGCAGACGCTCGAGCTTCTGCTCGGGCACCCCCAGCAGCTCGGCCAGCTCGGCGCGCTCGGGCGGACGCCGATGCGTGGTCTCGAACTCGCGCCGTGTCTTGGCCATCTTGTGCTGCAGCTCGACCACGTGGACCGGAAGCCGGACCGCACGCCCCTTGTCGGACAACGCGCGCCCGATCGCGTGACGAATCCACCAGCTCCCGTAGGTGGAGAACCGAAAGCCCTTGCGCGGGTCGAACCGGTCGACCGCGGTCATCAGCCCGATGTTGCCCTCTTGGATGAGGTCGGCCAGGGGCAAGCGACCGCTGCCCCGATAGCGATGCGCCATGGTGACCACGAGTCGAAGGTTGGCTCGGACCAGCTCGTGACGGGCGTTGCACAGCGCCAGGCGAGCGCTGCGGAGACCGTGCACGTAGCGGGCAAAGGTTGCACTGCCACGCGCCGGTCCGCGAACATCGAGACCCGACTGACGGGCATTCCCCGCTGCGATGCACTCGATCTCGGCGAACAGTCGATCGGCGATCTCGATGGAGGGATCGAGATCGGCGAGCTGGGCGGCAAACGAGCGAAAGATGGCTTCGGCGCGCTCCCGCTCCGACTGACGCGGACGACCCCGCAGAGTCTTGGCCGCCTCGCGAACCTTGGCCAGCCCTCGGGCTCGGCGGTTGCGCTCGGTCAGCTCTCGCTCGATCACCGCGAGCATCGCCTCGAGGTAGGGGGCGTAGCCCAGCAGCCGGCGCCAGTACTCGCCCCGCTTGGCAAGGATGCGCTCGGCGACCCTCTTCTCCTCCTCGACACCCAGCAGCGATTCCCGATCGAGGTCGCCGAAATAGGCCTCCACCCCCGTTTCGAGACGATCGGTGGAACTCGGACGCCGCCGGCCCAAAGACGCATTCGTCGCTGCCATGCTCGCTCGCTGTGTCATCGCCCTGTCGATGTACCAGCGTGCACACCGTATGTCAAAGGTTTTGGAAATCTGAACAACCTATGGACAAGTCACAAAGAGGTGATTGACGCCCAATACGGGGCACTTTGTGGAGCACAGCCTCCTACCTTGAACAACCGACCTCAGCGCTTGTACAGGCTTCAGGGCCTACGTTGAACAACTTCGACTGGCCAGCCGGAACCCCGTCGCGGGGCCCCGCCGACCGTGCTCGGCCGGGGCTCAGCCCTCCGAGCCAACGCCGTACCGAGCCAAGTACTCGCGCAGCCGCAGCTTGCGCCGGGTGCTGTCGGAGGTCATGTAGCGCAGCGTGCCAAAGACCGGCCGCCGCGGCCCCCAGGC
>JAHZJA010000163.1 GCA_022601155.1 Deltaproteobacteria bacterium
CACACGGCGCTCGGCTCAGCGCGCCAGCGCACCTCCATATCGTCGAGCTGGCCGAGGCTGTCGCCTTCGATGACCAAGTCGGGCTCCGCCCCCACGAAGCTCCGACCACCCTCACCGCCATCGAGCCACACGAGCCCGGGCAGCCACCCCTGGGCCAGGCCCCGAAGCACGGCAGCGGCCAGGCCTCCCGGCGGTGGTCGCACCCGTCGAGAGGACGCAGGCGTGCTCATCGGCTCGACATCGCGCGCCGTTTTACCACGCCGCAGCAGCGCGGTCGGCAGCCACCGCCGTGCGGTTCACACGGGTGGACGAGGCACGCGCCCCGGCGGCAACTCGAACCCACGAGGGGTCGTCGTGCTGACGTCGACCCGCAGCGGGTTGTGATCGGAGATCGGCAAGCGTCCTTCTTGGGGACGCTCGACCACCGCGGCCGACAACGCCTTGAGCTCCCGACCCGCCATCCAATCGACCTTGAGCGGAATGACACCACCCCAGCGCACGAGGTTGCGGTCGAGGTAGTTCTGCACGGGCTTGGGCACGTAGATCTCGGTCCAACTGCGGAGCTCGGGATCGTTCATGTCGTAGTAGATGGTGCCGCGGCTGCGGTCGTTGAACCCATCGACCTCCAGCCCCGCGCGACGCATGGCCGCGAACACGCTGCGCTCGAACACCCGCTCCGGGCTCATGCCCTGACGAATGGTCCCGTCGAAGCCGAAGCGTGTGAGCTTGTGGGCGAGGTTGGCGAACAGGCCCACCTTGCTGCCCAGGTCCCAGGTGTTGGTGTTGAGGTCGCCGCCGAGCAGCACGCGGGAGTTCCCGAGCGCGTCGACATGGTTGATGATCCGTCGCATCTGGCGACCGCGGTGACGCGGCGAGGCGAACGGATCGAGGTGCGAGACCACCACCGTCAGCGGGCCATCGGACAGCGCCACCTCGCACACCAGTGCGCGCTTGGTGCCCAGGCGCTTTTCGGTGGCGTGGAACTTGTCGCGAAACTCCGGGATGCCCACGGCGCTGATGCGCGTGATCGGCAGCCGGGTCAGCAGAGCCAGCCCGTGCAAGGCAAGCGTGTTGGGCTCGGCGTGGTTGCGCTCGAACGCATCGCCCGGCGACAGCACCAGCTCTTGGTTGGCGTAGACGTAGTCGTAGCCCAGCGCCTCCGCCACCGCGCGCGGGACGTTGACGTTGCCCGTGCGCCCCATCCCGATGTCGACCTCGTTGAGCATCACGATGTCGGCATCCTTGAGCTCGGGGTGCTCCCCCAGCGTGGAGATGATCCCGGACAGTCGCTTGCCCCGCTCTACGTTCCAGGCCACGGCTCGGAGCCGCTGGCCATCCCCCGGCTCGCGATCGGACAGCCGCCACTCGAAGCCGCCGAGGACCCTGTCGATCTCACTGCGAACCTCGCGATACACGGGGTCTCGCCGCAGCTTGCGTCGCCTTCGGATCGTCGCCAGGTGCTCGAGGACCGAGCCCAGTTCATGGGTGAGCTCGGCCTGCGAGGCCTCGGGAGCGAATCCCGGGCGCGGCGCGTGGAACGTCGGGGTCGCGCTTCGCGCCTTGCGGTTGGGCAGGGGAAGTTTCATCGCAGCCACCTAGTCCGTCTCGGGAGACGTGCGCTGGTCGCTCAAGGTCCGGCGAAAACCGACCGTGTATTGCACGGCGCTCCCCAGCGACAGCAACAGCGAGACGTAGAGGAAGAACAAGCCGATGACGTGGAAGTCGACCATCTCGTCGGTGAGCGGCCAACGGTAGGCGTAGCGGGTGAGCACGCAGCAGATGCCCACCAGCTGGAAGACGGTCTTCATCTTGCCGCCCTCGCCCGCGGCGATCACCACGCCCAAGGTGGCGGCCACCGAGCGCAGGCCCGAGATGTAGAAATCGCGACCCAGCATCAAGACCACCAGCCACGGCGGCAGCAGCCCCACGTGCACCAGGTAGACCATCACCGACATCGCCATCAGCTTGTCGGCGAGCGGATCGACGAATTTGCCGAACACGGTCACGAGGTTCTGTCGGCGCGCCAGCCAGCCGTCGACGATGTCGAGGCCCGAGGCCAGCGCAAACAGCAACGCGCCGAAGAAATTGCGGATCGGATCGGTGGGATCGATGAGCACCATCACCGGAGGGATGAGGAACAACCGACCGATGGTGATGAGGTTGGGGAGGTTGAGGACCTCCCGCTTGAAGGCGTCGTAGCGGCTCAATTTCGCTGGCTCCCGGCGGAATTGGCGCCCGGCAGGCTCACGAACACCGCGCCCTCGCCCTCGCAGTGCAGGTAGGGCACGTCGCGCTCCATCCGAGGCACGACGGAACCGACCCAGCCGATGAAGCCGTCGACATGGACGCGATACGGGCGGTCGATGGCGACCTTGATCGCGACCAGCTCGCCGGGGACCCGCAGGGCCAGCACGCCCTCTCCCGCCGCACGCACCAATGACAGCCGATGGTTGTCGCGCGAGCCCGGCAGCTGCCCCACGTCCCACATCAGAGTGGCTTCGAGCGCCCACAGGTACTGCTCGACGAAGAAGCACAGATCGCGATGCAGCTGGAGCGGGTAGAACCGTTCGTTCTCGTGCGAGAGCACCATGTGCCCCTCGCCCTCCAGCGACACCAACCGTCGAAAGACCTCGGGTACCGCGCGCCCTTGCATCCGGCGGTTGAGCGGCCGCGTCTCGAGGTTCTCACTGCACAGCAGCAGCGAATCGGTGCGGCTCATCATCTCGCCGCGCACGCGCACCATCAGGTGCCCCTCGGCGGTGAGCGACAGCTGGGGTACGTCCTCCTCAGGGTTGAGCAGGCGACCAAAGGCGAACTCGGTGACGCCGGGGATCGAACCGATGGTGGGCACGACGGAGCGCCGAGGGTAGCAGGGCGGTCCCAGACCGCACAGGCCCATGCATCAGCCGGTCCGCATGATGCGCCGCAGGCCCTCGGCATCCCCCAGGCGGCCGGCCGGGAGCCGACCGCCTCCCGCACCGACCGCGGCCCCCGGTCACCCGCGATGGCGTGCGCTCACGTGCACACCACGGCTCGATCGACACAGCAATCGCCGTACGCGGCACATTCGGCGTCGCACCAGCACCCCGCGGGCGCCAGCGCCCCGCATGCCCCCAGGCACGACGGCACCTCATGGGCACAATGCTGAACGGCATCGGGGCAGCAGTCGCCCGCCGCGACACAGGCTGCGTCGCACCAGCACCCGTCGGTCGACGCCCCACCGCACGCGTGTGCACAGCTGGTGCCGTGGGGCTCCAGGGGTGCGCCGCAGCTGCTGCCGGCCTCGGTCTGCGGGCCGCCCGAGCACCCCGAGCCCCAGTGACCGTGGCCCACCCAAGGCTCGCGCTCGAAGCTCCCGCACCCGGGCTGTGGATCCCAAGCTCCTTCGCTGTCGTGGCACGGGGTCAGATCCATGCCGCTTTGACCCTCGAGCCAGGGGATACCGGACGGAAGCGGTGTGGACCACCCACCCTGACCGCAGCCGCGGCCCCACGAGGTGACACCGAACACCCGCCAGCTGCCGTCGTCGAGCTCGATGAAGGCGGGGCCGCCCGAGTCTCCCTTGCACGTGTCCGCACCGTCGCCGCCGATGCGGATCTCACCGGTGGGGCTCACCTCGACCACGACGGTGTCGACCTCGCGCTTGAGCCCTACCGTGCCGTCCTCGTCCCGACCAAAGCCCACCAGGGTGACCGGAGCCCCGGGGACGACGACCTGGACCTCGCAGCCCATCAGCGGCGGCACCACGGGCACCTGCGGCACGGCGGTCTCCAACACGCAGTACGCCAGATCGTCACCGGTCGTTGGACCTCCCCCGGGCAGCGCGACGCAGTGCTCCACGCCGACCCGCTCCTGCAGGCCCGGGCCTCGCATGGCCTCACCGAAGCGAACCTCGTGCACCTCGACTCCACAGTGGGCCGCGTAGACGACCAGCCGCGGGCCGAGCAGCGTGCCCGTACACACCGACCCCGACGAGATCATGGCGACCACGCTGGGCCACCCGCACGACGGGACGGGACTACCCCCGTAGATCGGCTGGGGTGGATCGCCGCTGTCTTCGGGGGCCGCGGCGGAGGGCCGCGGATGTCTGCCCTCGGCCCTCGACGGAGCCGGCCGCGGAGCATCGGGCGGGCGACCCGGGGCAGGCTCGCAGCCGAACGCGACGACAACCGTGGACACGAGAACGAACGAACGTGACGAGGACATGCCTCGCAGTCATGCCAATGCCGTGCACACGCGCTCGGCCAGCGAGTTCGCACCCTTGGCCAGCGCTCCACCGCACCGCGGCCCGGGGGTGGGCCATCGACTGGCCCGACCACGGGCCGGCCTCAGCGCGCCAGGTCCGTCCGATCAGCGAGCCCGGTCAGCGTGCAATGTGCCGCGCGGGGCCGGTGGGGTCTTGGCCCTCGCCCAGCTGCTCTTGGCGCTCGTAGGCGTAGTAGCGCCGCAACACAGAGCGCACGTAGGCCCGCGTCTCCGAGAACGGAGGCACGCCGCCATACTTTTCCACGTTGCCAGCCCCGGCGTTGTAGGCCGCGAGCACCAGCACCATGTCGCCGTCGTAGCGATTGGCCAACAGCCGCAGGTAGCGGGCGCCCCCGTGGACGTTCTGACCGGCGTCGTAGGGATCGCGCACGCCCAGCGCCTTGGCCGTCTTGGGCATCAGCTGCATCAGGCCGGCCGCCCCTGCCCGCGAGGTGGCGTGGGGGTAGTAGTTGCTCTCGGTGTGGATCACCGCGCGCAGCAGCGACGGCGGCAGCTGATAGCGCTGCGACGCGGCCCGGATCACGCTGTCGTAGCGATGCAACCGCTCGGCCGACAGTCGCACCGCGCCGCGCCCCGAGCGTGACGATGCCTTGCCGCGCTGGACGTCATCCCCGCCGCTGCCCTCGAGGGTGCGGTACAGGGTCCAGGCTCCACGACGTCGCTGCGGCACGTTGGTCACGTGCAGCACCCCGGCGTCGTCGGTGTAGGCGTAGTAGTTGTTGCGCTCGCCCGCCGTGACCGACCCCGGGGCTCCCATGCCCAGGCCGAGCGCGAGGCCCACAGCCAGGCCCCATCCCGCGGTTTCGTGCAGTCGTGCGCGCACCAGGGTCCCAGCATAGCCCGAGGCGGCGAGCCGGGCGAAGAACCCGCGTTTTCTCGTCGAACCCCCCACAGCGCGAACACGAGGACGGCCGAGGCGCGCCCAAATGGCGAGCCGTCCCGGATCGAGACACGCGCAACGCGCGTCGATCGTCGTCAACATGGCCGCCAAAGCTGTGCACTCGCGAAGGTCTGTGCAACACCTTGGCCGTGGTGCCCTCGGCCGACACGTCAAGTTCCATGCTCATGCCCATCGACCGGATGCTGAGACCGGTCAAAGCGTTCGCGCGCCACAAGCTGGCCGGCGCAGGGCTGCTCATGCTCGCAACCCTGATCGCCCTGGTGTGGGCCAACTCCCCATGGGCCGAGTCGTACCACCACACGCTGCACGTGGACGTGAAGGTCGCTGTCGGCGGGATGGTGTTCTCCAAGTCGGTGCACCACCTCATCAACGATGGCTTGATGGGCGTGTTCTTCTTCTTGGTGGGGCTGGAGATCAAGCGGGAGATCCTGGTCGGTGAGCTGAGCTCGACCCGCAAGGCCTCGCTGCCGGCTTTCGCCGCGCTGGGCGGGATGGTCATCCCGGCGTTGCTGTACGTCGCGGTCAACCCCGAGCCTCCGCTGCGCAGTGGCTGGGGAATCCCCATGGCCACCGACATCGCCTTTGCCCTCGGGGTGCTCGCGGTGCTGGGCACACGCATTCCGCTGGGCCTCAAGGTCATGCTCACCGCCCTGGCCATCGTCGACGATATCGGCGCGGTGTTGGTGATCGCCGTCTTCTATACCGAGCAGATCGCGACCGCGAGCCTCGTGGTGGGACTGCTGGGCGTGGGCCTGTCGATCATCATGTCGCGCGCCGGGGTGCGCAACGCCCTGGCCTACTTCCTCGTGGGCTTCGTGGTGTGGCTGGCGTTCTTGCAGTCGGGCGTGCACGCCACCATCGCGGCGCTGCTGATGGCGTTCACCATCCCCGCCAAGACCCGCATCGACGGCAAGAGCCTGGTCCGACGACTCGAGCGCGCCCTGAGCAACCTCGAGCGCGTCGGTGCTCCCGGCGACCACGGTCTCAACACCGATGAGCAGCAGCACGTGCTCGCCGAGGTCAACGTGGTGCACGACGCCGCGACTGCGCCCCTGCAAAACCTCGAGCATGCACTCGCGCCGTTGGTGACGTTCTTCGTGCTGCCGTTGTTCGCACTCGCCAACGCCGGGGTCAGCCTCGAAGGCGTCGGCCTCAGCGCGCTGACGGGCGGCGTGGCCCTGGGCATCATGGTCGGCCTCGTCGTCGGCAAGACCGTCGGCATCTTCTCGTTCACGTGGCTGGCGGTACGCTTGGGGATCGCCGACCTTCCGCGAGGCGTACGGTGGGGCCACGTGGTGGGCATCGGCCTGCTGGGCGGCGTGGGCTTCACGATGGCGCTGTTCATCGCCGGCCTGGCCTTCAGCACCCAGGCCGATCTCGACGCGGCCAAGCTGGGGATCCTGGTCGCCTCCGCCATCGCAGGCGTGACCGGGCTGCTGGTCCTGCGCTCGACCTCCGCAGACGCAGACGGCTCGTCCTCATAGAGACCCTCGCGACCCCACTGTGGTCCCGCCCTCGCCCCCGCGCGGCAGCCTCACCCACGCGGGGCGCCACGGGCGACTTGGGCTGCGTCGAGCGTCTTCGCCCATCGCGTAGGCCACCGCGCATCGGCGGGCCGCTGAATACTCTCGTCGCCGTTGGAGCACTTAACGTTCATGACCAGCCGTGGCCATCGATTGGGATCGTTCGCTCTGGGGACTGCGTCGTTGGAG
>JAHZJA010000164.1 GCA_022601155.1 Deltaproteobacteria bacterium
CTGAGGTCGAACATGCAACACATCTTTCCTGGCGCCGACCCCAGCATCTACGGCATTGCGACCGACCCCGAGGCCACGCCGGTCCAGATAGCCTCGGTCGCGCTCGCGCTGACCCGGCTCGCCGAGCAGGCCCACGGCGGCGACGCGGGAGCCTGGACGACGTACCACGCCACCGTCTACGGGCTGCACGAGCATCGCGACCCGGTGACCCTGGCCGCGCGCACGTACGTCACCGAGCAGGCGCATCGGGTCGACGATCACTACGCACCGCTGGTGGAGCATGACCAGGCGCTCAGCCCCGACGAGTTTCGAGAGCATGCGATGGCGGTGGGGGGCCCGGCCCAGCGCAGCGCCCACCCGATGTCGGTGCACCTGTTCGACGGACCCCCCTCGGCTCCGGACTTGGCGATCTACATGCGCCACCACTGGCACCGGACCAAGCGCTTCTACACGCTGTTTGGCGAGTTCGGGCGGCGCCTGCCCTTGTCCGACGTCGCGCCGATCTACGGCAACCTGTTCGACGAGACGGGCTGCGAGTCACCCGAGGCCACGCCCCACCCAACGATGCTGCAGCGGCTGCTCCAGCACATGGGGGTTCCCTGTGACCTCGACGACCACTCCGAGCTGACGTCAGGCCAGGCCTACCTCAACAACCGGGTCCGGTGCATGCGCTCGCGCCAGCCCGAGTGGGGTTGGGGCATGCTGTTCAGCCTCGAGTGCATCGTGCACGGGGTGCACGGCAAGATCCTCCGGCAGCTGCGACAGCTCGGCCTCGACGAGGACATGTGCGAGTTCCATCGCCTGCACTCCGAGCTCGATGCCGATCACGCGGCGGAGCTGCTCGACATCATCGTCGACCGGGTCCGCACCGCCCAGCAGCAGCGGATCTTCTTCAGCTCGATTGCCCTGCATCAACAGCGGGGACAGCGTTACTTCGACGCCATCTGGACGCAGATCCAGCAGCAGCACCGCAGGACGGTGCCGCAGCGCGCTGCGATCTAGCCTCGGGCTCGATCCCACCTTCGGGGGCGCGCAGCCCGCCTGTAACGGGCTGCGCTCGGCCGGCGGTCGCAGGGGTAACCAACCGTTCCCGCGCGCTCCTCGGTCGCGCGGCGTTCGGTCGATGGTCTTCCCCCCAGGCCTCGCGATGATTAATCCGACGCTCTTTGCCCCGCCGGATCAGGGCGCTTCCGCCCCCCGTTCGGCATCTCCCGCCCGAATCGTGCCGCCGCTGTCTCCCGCGAGGGAGGCCTCGGACACGCCCACCCTCGATGCCAGCGCGGCGACCGATGAAGCGTCCAGCAGCGCGACATCGGTCGGTCGCACCACGGTGTTGCCCCGCGTCGTCGCCGAGAATGCAGGCGTACGACTCGAGCCGCGCGAAGGCGCGCGCTACGACATGCTCACCAGCCTCGGCGCGGGGAGCATGGGCGAGGTCACCTTGGGACGCGACCTCGACATCGGTCGACAGGTCGCGGTCAAGACCCTGCGCTCGCGGGGGCTGTCCACCGCTCGAGTTGCCCGCTTCGTCGACGAGGTCCGCACCATGGGCGTGCTCGACCACCCCAACATCACGCCCATCTACGACGTGGGCCGCGATGAGCAGGGCGGGCTGTTCTTCACCATGAAGTATGTCGACGGCGAGAGCCTGGAGACGCTGATCGACAAGCTCGCGGCCGGAGACCCCGAGACCCACGCGGCGTTCCCTCTCGCCCGCCGCCTCGATGTGTTCGTGAGCATCTTGCACGCGCTGGACTACGCCCACAGCCAGGGCATCGTCCACCGCGACATCAAGCCCGCCAACGTCATGGTGGGTGCCCACGGCGAGGTGTGCCTGGTCGACTGGGGCATCGCCCAGCGTACCGACAACACCGACACACCCGAGCCCACCACCAGCGCGAGTCCCCACATCACCCAAGACGGGACGTTGCTCGGCACGCCGCTGTACATGTCGCCCGAGCAGGCCCGCGGTGATCTCGAAGCCATCGATGCACGATCCGATCTGTACAGTGCCTTCGTGGTGCTGTTCGAGCTGCTCACGCTGCAGCGATATGTCAGCAACGAGAGCAGCGTGTTCTCGACCCTGCAAGAAGTTCTCGAGGGCGAGGGGCCGTGGAACGACCCTGCGGTGTGGACCCACCCGGCCCAGGCCTCCATCCCGATCGAGCTGCGGTACTTCAATCGCCGCGGCCTCCACAAGGATCCCGCCGAGCGATTCGCCAGTGCGGGCGAGGCCATCGCGGTGCTCGAACACCTACGCTCGGGTCACATCGAGGTCGAGTGCCCGATCACGCTGTTCAAGGCCCAGCAACATCGGGTCAGCGGCTTCGCCGACGCGCGCCCACGTGCGTTCCTCGGCATGATCGCAGCCGTGAGCGCGGGAGCCTTGGGCACGCTGGCGCTGGCCGGGGTCGGCCTGGCGTCGCTGCTGTAGTCGCCAGGTCAGCGCGGCTCAGCGGGCGGCGGGGCGATCGAGGATCTCCTCGATTCGGGTGATCTGCTGGAGCACGGCATCGCGGCGGCCCTGACGGACGAGCACCCCGATGCGGCCGAACGCCGACTCGGGGTGCGCACACGACTGCCCCTGCTGCTGCTGGCCTACCGGGCAGCGCGCGCACTCGAACGACACATCGGCACAAAGCGGGGCCGCACAGACCAGAGCGTCGAATCCCAGCGGCCAGTCGTCGGCGTTCCACGGATCGCCAGCCTGACGTGCCATGCGAACGATCGCGTCCCACCCTCGGTCGGTGCTCAGCTCGCGGCGCAGCCCCGCCAGCTGGGACAGCGCGCCCTCCCGAGCCGACGCCGGGTCGGCCCCTTGCTGGTGGTACCGCTCGATCGCGAGCTCAGCCGGCCGTAGACGCGGTCCCGCTGCGGATGCCGATACCGGTTTCGATCGCTGACGCCACCACGAGACCACCCCCATGCGCGGCAGTGTGCCGCACCCTGGCCGGCTGCGGTATCGCGCATCGTGGGCCGGGCGTTCGCCGACTCGGTCGTCCAACTCACATCACCAACAGGCGCCACCCCCGACGGGATTTGGGGGGTGCACGCGAAGCCGCGCAGCCGGCATATTGGCGCCCGTGAGGCGACTTGTTGGCCGAGGGTGTGGCGCCCTGACCGCGATGCAGATCACCGCGGCGTGTAGCGCCCTCAATGGGACGTACGACCGCACGCCGCAGTCGGAGACGACCGCCGACTCCACCAGCACGTCCAGCGCCATGTCGACGTCGACAGGCGATGGTCCCCCGCAAGACTCGGGCGGAGCCGTGAGCGGCAGCTCTGGGTTCGAAACCGATGGTGCCACCACCGACCAGACCAGCGACTCGACCGGCGTGCCCGACGGTCAGTGTCCCCCCACCAATGTCTCCCCCATCACGATCACGCTGGAGACCGACACCGGCGTCCCTGTGCCCCCCCCACAGCAGTGCGATACGAATCCATTGTCGACCCCAGTCGGTCAGTACACGGTGAGTAACGGCGCCATCACGCACCAGGAGTGCTCGACGAACAGCTGCCCCTGCACGGGCAACGGCCAGATCGTGGTCCTGACGATCGGCGATGTGCCCATTGCTCCGTTCCCCGACGGATGCGGCTTCATCACGACGTGGGTGGCCCCCGATCAGATGGTAGGCAACTGTGGGTGGTTTGGAGCCGCGGTGGTCGACGCCAACATGCTGGAGGCTCCCGTCTTCATCGCGACCAATGGACGACAGCTCGACGTGATGGCCTTCCCGGGCGCCGAGCTCATCGAGCTCGAGCCCTACGAGCGGGCGTGCGAGTACCGGGACGTATGCGATGGCGAGCCTCCGGGGCCGTACGCGATGCGATTCGCCGACGACACCGTCTTGGATGTGGGCGGCAACGCCGAGATCGAAATCCAGCTCGACAA
>JAHZJA010000165.1 GCA_022601155.1 Deltaproteobacteria bacterium
CCCATGGAAAACCGCCAAAGTCGAGGCTAGCCGCGCCCCTTGACCGACTGCTCGATGATCGCGACCCGGCCGGGCTTGGTGGCCTCGATGTCCTTCTCGAGGGTGATGACCATCTCGAACTTGCGGTGCGGGCTCGAGAACTCGAGCTCGGCCGTCCGCTTGCGCTCGTTGTAGTCGAGCACCCCCGCCTTGACGGGCTCGGCGTCCTTGGCGATCACCCACACCGCGTACGAGGCGTAGTTGCCCAGGCGATCGGCGGGGGGCAGATGCGCCATCTCCACCGACACGTCGTAGGTCCCGGTCTTGTTCTTCTTGACCACCACCTGCGCGTCGGCAGCCAGGGCGGGCTCGGATGCCTGCACCTGGTACCTCGACGCACACCCGGGCGCGAAGGCGAGGGCGGAAAGAACGAGGGCAGCAACGATTGGCTTTGCCATGCGGGTCTGCACAGCAAGCGACGTGCCCATACGATCTCAGCCAGTTACGAGCGTGTCCCCGCCACACCGCGGGGTCCAAAGGGGCGCTGGGGCCCATTGTCACCCCATCGCGCGACGGCGGCGCCGGTCTGGCCCATACCTGCCGCTGGTGCAGATGGGGAAGCCATCGACGCGCGGCGGAATCGAATGGCCTCGGGTCGTCACGTCAATGAGCATGCACCTAACTCTCCTTACCCCTTACCGCGCTGCCCTCGTGTGGCTGCCCGCCCTCGTCCTGAGTGGCTGTGGCCAGGTCGATCCCAACGCTGGAGGTCCTCCTGGGAGCACCGACGGCCAGGATACCGATGCCAATGCCACCCGTGGGCCGTTGACCGACACCGGTGCAACCGACACCGACAGCCCCGGCGATACCGATAGTCCCACCCATACCGACACGGATACCACCACCACCACCGACGCCGACACCGACACCGACGACAGCGAGACCTTTGGCGACACCGAGAGCCCGGACTCCACCTGCGACGACATGGGTCTGCCCCAGTGGCCGCTGGTGGAGGTCGACCGCTCCGATTGGCCCTCCTCGACCAAGAACGACTTCATCGTCTTGGTGGAGTTCGACGTGGCGTGCACGATCACCGACGTCGCCACGGTCGCCAACCAAGTCGTCACCACCATGGACTGTGATGACGCCGGGACCCCTCGGGGTTTCCAGGTCGCCATTCCCCCTGCGGACGATCCCGTCGCGTGGGCGGCGGGCGAGACGGTTCAGGTGGCCTACAGCTACCGCGAGTTGGACTACGACTTCGGGATCTTCCGCAACGACGTGTCCATCCGCCGCACGAGCGACGGTGCCCTGCTGCTGGCGTCGATGGATCAGGAGACGATCAACGCGGACACCTTCGCGCCGCTCACGGTCACCGCCGACGAAGACCACTGCGCCCCCGCTGACGGTGGGTTCGAAGAGACCTGGAACCTCCTGATCGGAGTGAACAACGGCCTGGGATCGGTGGCCGACGTCGCCCACATGGAACGGGGCGAGCTGGAGCCCAACTCGGGCGAAGGGCTACTGGTGATCGACGTCGGGGAGGCCCGCGTCGGGCTGGCGTATTGCTGTCACGCAACGCGACACATCGAGGCGCTGGTGCGGCGCACCCTGCCTCGCTAGACTCTGGCGCCGTCGTTCGGTCGAACCGGGCCCGACTCCTCGGGGCCCGCCATGGCTCGAAACGCGACACCGCGCTGGCACCCCCGCGGCACGGGCCCCATCGGAGGGAATCGATTGGCCGCAGGTCGTCACGACAATGGACATGCCCCTGCACCGACCCTCCTTCCGTCGCGCAGCCCTCGTGGTGCTGCCCATCGTCATGCTCGCTGGCTGCGGCAAGGTGGATCCCAACGAGCAACCCAGCGGCGATACCGATGTCCAAGCGACCGATGCGAGTGCCTCCCTCGGTCCGCTCACCGACACTGGTGACGCCGATACCGAGAGCCCCGCCGACACCGACGCCCCGAGTACCGACGACGGAGCCACGGATGGCGAGACCGACGATAGTGAGACCTTCGGCGATACCGAGAGCCCGGACACCACCTGCGACGACATGGGTCTGCCTGCAATGCCGTTGGTGGAGGTCGACCGCTCGGACTGGCCCCGCGGGAGCAGCGACGATTTCAGCGCCTTCGTGGAATTCGATGTGGCCTGCTCGATCACCGACGTTGTCGTCGTCGCCAACCAGGTCGTCACCACCTTGCAGTGCGACGATGCCGGCACCCCCCGAGGGTTCCAGGTCACCATACCCACCGCCGACGACCCCGTCGCGTGGACAGGCGGGGAGATGGTCCAGCTCGCACACAACTACAGCGAACTCGATTTCGAGCAGGGGATCTTCCGCAACGACGTCTCCATGCGCCGTCTGAGCGACGGCGCCCTGCTACTGGCGTCCATGGACCAGGAGACGATCAACGCAGATACCTTCGCTCCCCTCCTCGTCACCGCCGACGAGGACCACTGTGCGGATGGTGGTGATCCGTTCTCCAGCACCTGGAACCTGGTGATCGGCGTCGACAATGGACTGGGATCGGTCGCCGACGTGGGCCACATGCAAGGAGACACGCTCGCCCCCACCTCCGGTGAGGGGCTGCTCGTGATCGACATCGGGGAGGCACGGTTCGGCGCACTGTACTGCTGCCACTCCACCCGAAACATCGAGGCGCTGGTGCGACGCACCCTTCCCCGCTAGCCGATCGCGCCGTCGCTCTGCGATGGCGCAGCATGTCACGCGATGGGGGTGGCGGGCTCATCCCCCTCGGGCTCGTCGCCTCCATCGCGTTCGATGCGGTACGCTCGGGCGTCCGGATGGCGACGCCCAGCTACAACCTCACCCACCTGCGCCAGCTGGAAGCGGAGAGCATTCACATCCTTCGAGAGGTGGCAGCCGAGTTTGGCCACCCGGTGATGCTGTACTCCGTGGGCAAGGACTCGTCGGTGATGGTGCACCTGGTCCTCAAGGCCTTCCACCCCGGCAAGCCTCCGTTCCCGCTGATGCACGTCGACACGACGTGGAAGTTCCGCGAGATGATCGAGTTCCGCGACCAGTATGTCGGCCGCGAGCTCGGTCTCGATCTCATCGTCCACATCAACGAAGACGGCGTTCGCCAGGGAATCGGTCCGTTTTCCCACGGCAGCCAGGTCCACACCGATGTGATGAAGACCCAGGCGCTACGCCAGGCGCTCGATCATCACCGCTTCGATGCCGCGTTCGGCGGTGCCCGCCGCGACGAGGAAAAATCGCGAGCCAAGGAGCGGGTGTTCTCGTTTCGTGACGACAACCATCGCTGGGATCCCAAGAACCAGCGGCCCGAGCTATGGAACCTGTACAATACGCGGGTCCACAAGGGCGAGAGCATCCGGGTGTTCCCGCTGTCCAACTGGACCGAGCTCGACGTGTGGCAGTACATCCACCTCGAGAACATCCCCATCGTCCCGCTGTACTTCGCGGCGGAGCGGCCCGTGGTCGAGCGTGACGGTGTGTTGATCATGGTCGACGACGACCGCATGCCGCTGCAGCCCGGCGAGACGCCGCAGCTGGAGAGTGTCCGATTTCGTACACTGGGCTGCTACCCGCTGACCGGCGCGGTGCGGTCCACCGCCACCACCCTGCCCGAGATCATCGAGGAGATGCTGATCACGCGACAGTCCGAGCGGCAGGGACGGGTCATCGATTTCGACCAGGCCGCATCGATGGAGCAGAAGAAGAAAGAGGGCTACTTCTAGCCTCGACTTTGGCGGTTTGCCATGGGCCACAACGCCGTCAGCGGCAGCTCCCTGGCGAGGCTGCGCTTCGAAGGCGCATCGGGTCATGCGTCGAGGAGCGAAAACGCTGCCAGAGCGGTCGGGGGCGGTGTCATGGCGCGTGGAAAACCGCCAAAGTCGAGCCTAGGCTCGCGAGGCCGCCCCTCCATCTCAGGCTCAGGGCACGAGCTGCAGCTCGAGCGACTCCTTGTTGGAGCGCTTGCCGCGGAACTCGAACCACACCTCGTACTCGCCAGACTGGAGGGGAAGCTCCACGAGGGCGTACAGGTCTGCGTTGAAGTACGTGTCGACCGTCATGCCCGCCAAGTCGGCGGCGCTCGGCGGCGGCTCGTCGGGCGGCGGCTCCATGGAGCTGGGGTCGGTGGTCACCACGGGCCCGCGAAACTCCTTGTTGTCGGCCTTGCGCCGGATGACCAGCATCTCGGGGTCGTCGACGGGGGGAGACGGCACGTCGAGTCGGTGAAACCCACACACGGGGATCACGACCGGCGCGGTCGGGTCTCCGTTCTCGTCCACGTCGATCGTCACGCGGCTGGGCGCACGCAGCAACAGTCCCAACCATCCGACCAATGCGGAGGGAGAGCCCGTGGAGCGATCGCGCGTGTCGAGCTCGATGGTGCTGAACAGGTCGGGTTCGATCATCTCAGAGTGCGCTCCAGCCGTCGCTGATGTCCATCTTTACCACCGCCGGGCTGCAGTCGCTGCAGAATGTCGAGACGCCGTTGGTCGCTCCGAACATCACACAGGTCGTGCCGGTGGTGGAGCTGAACGTGGTCGCGAGGGCGATGCCCTGGTGGCAGTGGTCGCCCCGGTGACCCCGGCCCGTGTAGTGCTTGGCCGGCTTGTCGGGGAGCTTCCCGGTCCCGTCGCTCACCATGTACACCTTGTGCCCCACCTCGTGGATCATGATCTGGTTCTGGTCGGTGGTGTTCTTGGGGACCCACCACGCTTTGGTGCAGACGACGACGAGGTTGGTGCCCGGGTACGCCAACCCACCCCGCATCATGTCGACGATGTTGACGGTGAGCGTGATCGTGCCGCGGCCCCGGGGGAGCTTCGACACATCGACCTCGACGGACTTGCAGCGGTCGGGGTAGCGGGGAGAGTCGGGCACCGGCGTGAAGTCGGCCTCGGTCATGGGGACCGGCGGTGGCGCCACGGCGACGGGCGGCGGGGCCCCGGGCACGGCGGGCACGGGCGACGGAGGCACCACCGGATCGGACTGGTAGACCGCCGAGACGAACCACTTTTCGCCGGTCACGATGCCCTTCCACAGGTACTTGTTCCTCCCGGCCGCGTTGACGATAGGGATCGGGACCGGGTTGATGGTCGCGTGCGACCCCACGATGATGTTGGCCTTGGTGACGACGTGGCCCGCCGTCATGACCGCGAGGTGGTCGGTGTAGGCCACCGCGACCGCGTAGGGCTCCTTGCTCGGGGCCGTAGAGCCCGCGTAGGCGGTGCGGGCGGCCGACTTGAGCGCGGCGTTGTCGGCCGCGCTGCGGGAGACGTTCTCGATGCGCGTCATCGGGACCGAGGGCAGCGGGTGGATGACCATGAAGTTGCTGCTGAACTCGCTCACCAACGGGCTCACCGTCGTGGCGCAGGGCGACCCCGTCATCTTGAGCTCTTGAAAGTAGAACAGCCGCGAGACCTCGACCTCGGTGCTCTGCACCTTGTTGCCGAAGTCGTCCTCCGCCTCGAACGTGAACAGGTGGCCGCCCGCCACGTCCAAGAAGAAGTCGTCGAGCGGGACGATCTTCGTGCCGTCGCCCTCGGTCGTGTAGCTCTTTTCCTGGTCCTGGAACTTGAACAGCGGGTTGCGCCCCTTCTCCGCGCCCGTGTAGACCACGTTGGTGCTGTCGGGGACGAGCTTGAGCTTGAAGTTGTGAGCGCCGGCCCGGTCGAACGTGATGAGCACCCGCATCTTGATGTGGAGCCGGTCGATGTTCTTGGGACCCGCGGCCGCGTCGACCCACTTGGCGTCGCGCGGAAGGTTCACGAACTGTCGCCGATCTGCGGCGAGAACCTTCGTGTCACTCCCATCGAGGATCCGCGCCGACACGAGGGTGGGATCGGCCTTGGCTTCGTCCCCCGTACCCGGCGTTGCTGCTGCCTCTCCGACTTCCGTCATCTAACACGCGATGCTACCACCGCTTGGCCTCGATCAAGGAGCGTCGTGCTTCCGGTCGGAGTCGAGCGCGGTCGTCTGGTGGCTGTTCCCCGGGGTTCCGGGGTACCGTTCGCGTCGTGCCCCTGAAGGAGCCCC
>JAHZJA010000166.1 GCA_022601155.1 Deltaproteobacteria bacterium
CGAAGAAGACGGCGAAGAAGACGGCGAAGAAGAAGACGGCCGCGAAGAAGAAGACGGCCGCGAAGAAGAAGGTCGCGAAGAAGACGGCGAAGAAGAAGACGGCGGGAGACACTGCCGTCTACACCAAGGGCGGCAAGACGGTCGCGGGTTACATCGCGTCGGTCGGTGATTGGCGGGGCGACGTGTTGCGTCGGCTCGAGGCGCTCGTGCGTGCGGCCGCGCCCGAGGCGACCGCGGCGATCAAGTGGGCACAGCCCGTGTTCGAGGACCATGGTCCGTTCTGCTACCTTCGAGCGTTCAAGGGACACGTCAACTTCGGATTTTGGCGAGGCGCAGACCTCTCTGATCCTGCCGGGCGGCTGCAGTCGGGCGGAAAGAAGATGGCCCACGTGAAGATCGGCGGCCTCGCTGACGTCGACGACGGGTTGTTCACCCGCTATGTGCAGGAGGCGGTTGCCCTCAACCGCACCGAGGGCAACCCAACGCTGCGCAAGGGCTGAGTCCCCGCGAGGGTCGCCGCACGCGCGGGCGGTGCCCACATGCACGCATGGGGTTCTGCGATGAGGATGGGCGCGATACGGTGACGGAAGTACCTCGATGCCCACCGATCCCAACCCCAGCGAGCCATCCTCCGGTGGTTGGGACTTCGAGTGGCTGGAGTCGTCGCGTTGGATCGCGCAGGCGTATCCCAGCGTCGCGACGCGCCACCAACGGATCGTGGATGGAATCAGCGCGGGCTGGAGCGACGAGCAACGCACGGCGCTCGAGCACGCCGCACGGGATCTACTGCGAGCCGAGCCCGACCCCGGTGGCCTCGCTGGTGTGCAGGCCTACGTGGCGCAGCTACGCCGAGACACCCCCGCGCCGCAGCTGACCGCCCTGGACTTCGCCCTCACGATGCTGGACGCCGCCGATCGGTTGATGTCGGCGCATCCGTTCGTCCATGCGGTGGAAGCGATGGGGTGGCCGCGGGTGCCGGCCGAGCTCGCCCCGCTCGCCATCGACCTGGGGGTGCTGGTGCGTCTGCGTTCGCACCCCTCGTCGTTGGCTTCACCGATCCCGCTGGTGGAAGACGACGCGCTGCTGGCCGAAGAGGCGTTCGACGAGCTGCTGTCGCCCTCCGAGACCCGCGCGCTGTTCGAGGAGGAGGCCGGCGCTCCGCACCACGAGCACCACGCCCACCGGCCAGCGCAGCAGCTGGCGGCCCTGGCCGAGCGCGTGGCTTCGGTCACCCCCCGTCTCGACGCCCGACGCGAGCTCGAGCGTCGCGTCGATGCCCCGGTCGGCGAGCATCTGGTGGAAGAGTTCCCGCGGTTTCTGCTGGAGATGCTCGAGCGGCTGCCCCACAGCGAGCCGCGCTGTTTGGAGCTGTACGAGTGCATCGCCGACCTCGCCGAGCCCGACACCGTGACCTCCATCGAGCAGGCCGCCCTGGTGTTCGCGCGCACCACTCGAGGAGCTGGCGTCGAAGCGAATGCCCGGCTCCGCGCAGCCCTGCGGCGTATGGCCTGGGGCGGACACGAGGAGGCGAGCGCCCTTGCCACCGAGGCCTTCGCGGCGATGTCAGAGGTCGGGGACCGCGTCGGTGCATGTCTCGCGGCCAGCGTGGTGGGTCACCAGCTCCAGTACGAGGAACCACACGAGTCCATGCAGTGGCTCGAGCAGGCGGTGTCCATCGCCCGCGAGGTGGAGACGCCGCGATATCGGATGGTCTTGCTGGTGGAGCTGGTCGAGGCATGCGGTCGCTGCGGCAACGAGATCGGACAACGCAGAGCCTGGCAGGAGGCCCGCGTGCTCGCGCAGTCGGTGGATGAACTCGGAGAGGAATTCGGCGCCGTGTGGGCCGCGGAAATCGAGCTCGAGCTGCCGCCCGAGGAAGAGGTCGACGCCCAGGTTCGCGCTCCGCCGCCGGCCGTGTTGCGGGAGATCCTCGATGGGATCTTCGACCACGGCATGACCGTTGGATACGGCCGACTCAACGCGTATCTCGGGGCTCTGTTCGAGGAGCACGACCGCCCGACCGTGCTCCAGCGTCTGGCGGGTCACGTCGACGACGGCGAGGCTGATGGACCCGTCGAGGCCTGGCTGTGTGCGGCGATCTCCGAGCTCGTCGACGATGATCACGAGCGTTGGAGCCACTACAAGTCGCTGCAGCTGCGGACCGAAGATCGCCTGGGCATCACGCCGACGATGGTCCGTACGGGAGCGGACGATCGCGCGCTGGTGGTGGCTGCGTCGCAGGCAAGCCTCCACCCTCGCCAACGGGCGGTGCAGTGCATCGGCGAGGCCGAGGATGCGCTGCAGCACGGCGCGGGAGACAGGGCCCGGTTCTGGGCCGAGCGAGCTCGAGACTATCGCTCGAAGATGAAGCTCTAGTGCGTCCCCGCGGTTGGATGGCGCGCCGCGACGCCACGGGTGGAAACGGCTGGTCTCACATCTTCGGGGGCTACGGCGGGGCGGGGCGAGGCTGGAGCTCTTGCTGCGCGAGCACCCGGCTCCAGATGCGAATGGAGTCCAGCTTGCCCTTGAAGGCAGCCTTGTCTTCGACGGCCCATCCAATCGTCAGTGGGTGTTTGTCGACGACGGTCACGGGACCGGTGTGCTGGCCCAGCGCCATCAGCTGGCCGTCGACGTACAGCGACATGAGGCCGGTGACGATGTCAAACGTCCCCGCCACGTGGATCCACTGCTCCTTGGGCGCCGCTTCGGTGGAGATGGAGATCCCGTCGACCCAAAAGGAGAGTCCTCCCACCCGGGAGGTCCCCCCGAACCAGTAGCCGCGATTGCGCATCCACTTGTCGACGATGCCGCCGTCTATGGGCGAGCCCTGGGCCATCCACATCCAAAAGTCGATGCTGAACGATCCCTGGGGATCGCTGGGGAAATCCACAGGGATACGGCCGCCCTTGCCGAGCAGGACCAGCTCCTGGCCGAGCGCGCCTGGCTCGATCGCGAGGTCGCCAATCAGCCTGCCACGAATCGACGGGTCGGCGTCGTCGTGGACGATTTTTCCCTCGACCGACTCGAACCGGATGCACAGCTCGAGGGCCGGATCGTCGGGGCAGTTGTCTGCGCGCAGCGTCGCCGGCTCGGGGTCGCTCGCGTCGTCGTCGCCGGAACCGCTGTTGGTGTCACCATCGTCGACGCCGGCCGGAGGCTCGCTGTCGTCGCACGGATCGACCGCGGGCAGCGTCGACACGCGGGACATGGCCTCGGGCAGGTCCGCGGCATCGAGCATCAACAGGCCATCGGTCGTCTCTCGTAGCCCGACCCGTCGCTGCTCGAGGCACCGAGTGCGTATCTCGATGGTCTCGCGTGGCAGCTGTTGGCGGGCAGCGACCTCGCAGGCATCGGTATGCGCGGCGATCCAACCCGTTGCGTAGGCGTCCAGCTCGGCCTCG
>JAHZJA010000167.1 GCA_022601155.1 Deltaproteobacteria bacterium
ACACCCGCCGCATGGAGGCCGCCACGCGCTCCGCCGCCCGCGACACCGCCATCGCACCCCCCTCCCGCAGCGATGTGCTCGACGCCCGCCGAGCCCACCTGCCCGAGCTGCGAACCCTCCGCGCTGCCCTGTGGCGCGAGCTCAACGCCGAGACCCCCAACGCCAGCACCATGGCGAGGATTCACGCCCGCATGTACGAGCTCGACCCCAGGATGTCCCTGCACCTGCGCAGCGTGGTCGCCCGGACCATGGCCCTGGTCCGCTGAGCTCACCCCTGACTTTCCCGCCCGAGCAGGGGCGGGAGACGGGCTTACCGCCCGATGTTCCAGACGACCGGCATCGTCGCTTGGCTTGACCTTATCCACCACCCCCTTGTCACAAACCTCCCACCCCACGTTTCTCGTTTCGACGCACGACACCAACAGTTCACGACGACACGACGACATCGATCCATGGAAGACGCCGGCCCCTTCGGGGGTCGGCGTCTTCGCTCGTTCGCGGTGGCTCGTGGCGTACCCAAGTGCAGCGCGACGACAGACGACCGCTCAGCGCTTGGGCGGGTCGTCGTCCGAATCGCGAATGGGGTGGGTGCTGCCCGCGACGTGGGCCAGCGAGCGCCGTGCCTCGGCGACCGTCGACTCGAACTTCTCGAGGTCTCCCTCGAGCTTCGTCTGGCGCTCGGCGGACTCCTTGCGGTTGAAGAACCGGGCCACCTGGAAGATGAGCGGGAGCATCAACACCTGAAACACGGTGAGGCTCCCCGCCGCCAACGCGCTGAAGATCCACACGACGACCGATAGTGGAGCGGGGACCCGGGCAAGATCGCGGATCCCCTGCACGGGCACCAGCGGTGCGGCACTGCCAGCGGGCGGCGTGCCGCCTTGGCGCGGCGGCTTGGTGCTCGAAGGACCGCCCGACGGGGGGCTGGGCGAGGGCGGCAGCGGCTTGGGCTGGGACATCGCGCGGCGCACCTGAGCCACGGAAGCCGCCCGCGACTTGGGGTTGGGCTCCAGCATCCGGGTCAGCGCCGCCGTCAGTGCAGCGGGAAGCTCGATGGCGGCCAGATCGATGTGCAGACCATCGTGGGGCAGCTGATCCGCCTCGACTCCAGCGTGTAGGGCGGCAATGGTCGCCCCCAGTGCATACAGATCCGACGCGGCCGTGGCCTCACCATGCAGCTGCTCGGGAGCCATGTACCCAAAGCTGCCGATCATCGTGGTGTTGCCGCTGGCCCGCGCCGCATGGCGAACCCCACCAAAGTCCACCAGGTGCACCATCCCCTTGCCGTCGATCACCAGGTTGGCGGGCTTGATGTCGCGGTGGATGACCGGCGGCGACAGACCGTGGAGGTACTCGAGGATTCCCAGCGTCTGCTCGAGCATGTCGAGCAGGACCTTCGGCGGAAACCGTCCACCCGAGACGATCCGATCGCTGAGCGGATGACCGTCGATGAGCTCCATCACCAAGAAGTAGTCACCGCTCGCCTCACTCGAGTAGCGATCGATGTAGCGCGGGATGCCGGGGTGGTCGAGCGTGCCCAGGACCGCCGCCTCGCGCTCGAACAAGTCGAAGCGCTTCCAGTCGGGCATGTCCCGCAACGACAGCACCTTGACGGCGACCTGTCGGCCGAGCGAACGATCGACCGCCCGGAATGTGCGCCCGCTGCCCCCCTGACCGAGCGGATCCATGATCTGGTAGCGCTCGAGGGGGTTGTCGAAGGTCTCGGCCATGAACCGCGCGCACGCTTCATAGCTCGAAATCGTCGCTCGCCCAGCCGCGTGCCCTCACGCGACGCCGTTTGCGACCACGAAACACCCGAGGAGGCTGTTTTCCGGGCGACCGGCTGCGCGTCCCCAACGCGGCGCGATGAGCCACGCGGCCGCACCACGCCCTCGACGGGAGTGCCGGCCGGGCGCGCGTGCGCGTCAGCTCGGTCGCGGCACGAAGCCGCGGATCTCGCTCT
The DNA here is from genome assembly GCA_022601155.1 of Deltaproteobacteria bacterium. GTDB lineage: Bacteria > Myxococcota_A > Polyangia > Nannocystales > Nannocystaceae > Paraliomyxa. Next base: position 1,964 of record JAHZJA010000167.1, read on the forward strand.
CGACGAAGCTGCTGATGAACTCCGCCTCGCTGTGGACGGGGAAGCCCGGGTGCTTTTCGCTGATGCGCCCGGTGATCATCAACATGGCCAGCCCATGGTTGGCCGCCCACATCAAGAACGGAGCCGTCTGTAGATCGATATCGGCGCGGAGCTTCCCTTGCTCGGTACCCGCTTGGAAGGCGGCACGGACGGCATTCTGCGAGTAAAATATTGCAGCGCGCTCGTTCTCTGTAAGGGAGTGAAAATCGACCTGCTCACCCTCGAACAACAAGGAGTACAGCCAAGGGTTCGACCGGGCGAAGTTGATGTATAGCAACGCCGATTGTCGTACCTGGTCGACCGGCTCTGCCAGCTCGAACGCGGGTGACAGCGCCTTGTTCATCAGCGTCAGACCGTGGAACCGGATGGCCCGCAAGATCGACGCCTTGCCCTCGAAGTGCTGATAGAGCGCGGTGGCGCTGACCCCGAGTCGGGCAGCGATTCCGCGCATCGTCAGGCCTTCTTCACCAAGCTCGGTTCCAAGCTCGATCGCCGCCTGCACGATGGCTTCCTTCAACGACCCATGGTTGGTCGGTGAGGGCTTTTCGTTGGAGCCAAAACCGTCTACGGAATCGCCTATCGCCACAGTGTCACGCTACCACAACGGGGATTGGCGTTGTCACCAGATCGAACGTCGTTCGATGCAAAAAAAGGAATCCCTGACGGCTACAAGGCCGAATTGGGCCGATTTGTGGACCGGAACGGGCCCCTCGCCGCAAAGTTCGACTGACTCGCCAACCAACTCTGATCTGCCACTGTCTCATCGGGAAATTCGCGTGAGGCCACCTGTCAACCTGCTAGCCTCCCCGCGTTTCGTGGCACTCGACGTTCAACACAACGTTCCGCTGGCACCTCGCACCAGTCTCGAGCTGGGGGGGCCCGCCCGCTACCTGGTGGAGGCAGCGGACGAAGCCACGGTGATCGAGGCATTGCGTTGGGCGGATGACCGACAGCTTCGCGTCCTCGTGCTGGGAGGTGGCTCCAATGTGTTGATCGGCGACGAGGGCTGGGATGGCCTCGCCATACACCTGGGATTGCGAGGACTGGAGTCACACACGTCCCCGCAGGGCGTCCGACTTCGGGTGGCGGCAGCCGAGCCCTGGGACGACGTGGTCGCCACTGCGGCCGCCGAGGGGTGGGCGGGCATCGAGTGCCTCTCGGGCATTCCGGGCTCGACCGGCGCCACCCCGATCCAGAACGTCGGCGCCTACGGACAAGAGGTCGCCGATGTGATCGCGGCCGTCCACGTCTGGGATCGCCGCGCAGGCTGTCGCCGTGTGTTGCTGCCCGACGCGTGTGGGTTTGGCTACCGCGACAGCGTGTTCAAGCGAGACCCGACCGCCGCCGTCGTGCTGGCCGTGGAGCTGCTGCTACAGCCCGGCGGAGCGCCCACCCTGCGCTACGGCGAGCTGGCCCGTGCGATGCAAAGCAGCGGCGCGACCACCGTGGCCCAGACGCGCGAGCACGTGCTGGGGCTGCGCCGACGCAAGTCGATGGTGATCGATCCCGAGGATCCCAATCGCCGCAGCGCAGGCTCGTTCTTCACCAACGCCGTGGTCGACACCACCGTCGCCGAGGCGCTGGTGGCCACGGCGATGCAGCAAGGGCTGGTCGACGACGCCGCAGCCGTACCGCGCTACGCGCTGGACGATGGCCAGGTGAAGATCCCCGCGGCGTGGCTCATCGAGGCCGCGGGGTTTCGCAAGGGCGAGCGTCGCGGCGCGGTGGGAATCTCGAGCCGTCATGCCCTGGCGCTGGTGCACCACGGAGGCGGTCGCACGCGTGATCTGGTGGCCTTTGCGCAAGAGATCCGCGATCGCGTGCAGCAGCGGTTCGGCATCGAGCTGCGGCCCGAGCCCGTGTTTGCGGGCGTCACCCTCCGGTGACTGCCCGATGGCGATCGCACCCCGTCGCTACTCCCAGCTGGGAGCGCGATGGATGACGCCGCCCTTCATCACCATCACCGGGCGCTCCACCACGGTGATGTCGGCGAGAGGATCGCCGTCCACCACCACCAGGTCGGCGAGCTTGCCCTCGGCCACCTGCCCCACGTTGGTCAAGCCCAGCAGCTCGGCGCCGCGAGACGTCCCGGCCACGATCGCGTCCATCGGTGACATGCCCAGCTCGACCATGGTGCTGAACTCCCGGCCGTTGTCGCCATGCGGGAACACGCCCGCGTCGCTACCCAGGGCGATCTTCACCCCACCGCGATAGGCCAGACCAAAGCTCTTGCGCATCTTGGGGGCAATCTCTCGCGCCTTGGCGACCGAGCCCTCCGACAGCCGCCCCTCATCGGCTTGGTCGACCACCACCTTGCCTACATAGACCGTGGGCACCAAGAACGTGCCCCGGCGGGTCATCATGCGGACCGTCTGATCATCGAGGATACTGCCGTGCTCGATGCTGTGAACCCCAGCCTCGACCGCCTCGCGGATGCCCTGGTTGCCGTGGGCATGCGCCGCCACCTTGCGATCGGCACGGTTGGCGGCCTGGACCGCTGCGCTCAGCTCCTCGGGGTCGAGCTGGGGAGAGCCCACCGCATCGCCTTGGGACAGCACACCCCCCGTCGCGCAGACCTTGATGACGTCGGCGCCATGCTTGATCTGGTAGCGCACCGCCTTGCGAACCTCCTGTGGTCCATCGGCAACGCCGTGGCGGTAGTCCTGGGCATCGGGCAGCAGGTCTGGACGCATCGAGTTCGTGCCGTCGCAGTGACCACCCGTGATGCCGATCGCGTGGTTGGCGACGAGCATTCGCGGACCCGGCAGCACCCCCTGAGCGATCGCATCACGCAGGGCTCTGTCGGCGAGTGAGCCTCCGACGTTGCGCACCGTCGTGAAGCCCGCCTGCAGCGTGTTGCGAGCATTGCGGGCGCCCTCGAGCGCGGCGTCGGCCATGTTGTGCTGGACTTCGTCGACCACGCCCTCGGGGTAGCTGGCCGGGGGCGAGTAGCTCAGGTGGACATGCGCATCGATGAACCCCGGCAGCAGCGTGCGGCCCGCCAGATCGATCACGCGGGCCTCGGACGGGGCCGTCAGCGCGGCGCCAATTCGAACGATCGCGCCGTCGGTGACCAACACGTCGACCCCCTCGCGCGGCTCGGCCCCCGTACCGTCGATGAGTCGGGCGTTGCGCAGCAGCACCGACGTCGCCTGCTGTGGCGCAGCGAAGGGGGCCGCCTCGACTCCATGGGCGGTGATCGCCGGGAGTGCGGCCACCTTGGGCGGCGCGCTGGTGGTGGCCGTGGGCGCGTGGGTACAGGCAACGAGCAGGGTCAGGCTCAGCAGCGGGATCCGCATGGCCCGCACGGTAGCTCGGCCAGGGCGGTACAGCCCAGGCCTTCGTGGCACGGCCGCCACCGCGTTCGCGGCAGGGACCGACCGGCTACGGGCCCACGGGTTCGTCGGCTGGAGCTTCGGCTGGCGCCTCGGCCGGCTGTGCGGTCGGGCACGCACATCCCCAGCTTTGTGGAAGCTCCGGGCACATCGTCTCCGCCATTAGCTGGTGACCGTCGGCGTTGGGGTGGATGTGATCGAAGGCCCGAAGCTCCGGGCGCATGAACCACCGGGGAACCTCGGTCGCGGCCAGGGCATCGAGCTCGAGGGCGTTGGCCCGCTGGAACTCGTCCAGATCGGCGTGTGCCCGCTGCCAGGTCTTGTCCTTGGCCACCGCCTCGCGCATCTCCACCAGGTCGCGCAGGGGTGCTTGGCGATCGCGAAGCGCCGAGTCATACAGATCGATCGCGATGTCGGGGATCTCGTTGGGCTGCCAGTCGGCGTCGGCATCGACGCGACGCTTGTCGGCAAAGCTGCCCAGAGCCTGGCGCGGCGACAGCCGACCGAGCGTGAAGTCCACGACCGCTCGCGTCGCCCGCATCGATCGGAGGCCACCGATCCCCCGCCAGCGCTTGTCGCGGTCGTCACCCCAGGGGGTGAGGCTCATCGCCACGACCTTCATCCCGCGGCGGTGGGCCAGCTCGAACAGCCGACGCATTTGATGATTGGTGGAGCGCGGATTCCCGACGCTGTTGAGCCCGCCGCCAAACACCAGCCAGTACTCCTCGCCCTCGACGTTCCAGCGCAGGTAGCTGTTGTCGAGCACCTGCTGCTGGAAGCGCTTCTTGAGGGCCCACGCGCCCAGGCCCGTCTTCGAGATGTTGCGGACCTCGATGTTGGTGCACAGGTTGGCGAGCTGCTTGGAGTAGGGGTTGCGACGGTAGGCGCCGATCGAGCCCGCCAGCACCACCACCTTGACCGGCTTGTCCGCCTTGCGAAAGCGCCACGTGGGCGCGGGCTCGGCCTCGGGCGCCGCTTCGGCACTGACCGGGGCTTCGGGCTCGCCCTGCATGCCCTGGGCCGACGGCGACAGCAGGCTCAGCAGAGCGGTCAGCGGCAGTGCAGCGCGGCGCAGCATCGGTGCTTGGACCCGCCAACGGGCCTCGGTATTCGTGTCGAGCGGACCCTGGGGCATGTGAACGCTCTCAGGGAATCACGGAGAAGCTCTGGCTGGCCAGCTCCACCCCATCGGGAGACACGATACGGACCGTCCAGTCGCCGATGTACTCGGTGCGGAGCTTGAGATGCCCGCGGGTGCGGTACGCGTGCATGGGCTTGACGATCATCTTGCTGCGACGGGTGGAGCCGCCGTGTTTTTGCCACAACACCTGCAACTCCTCCTTTTCGCGCGGATGCACCACGCGCACACAGACGCTGGCGCGCTCGCGGCGAGACACGGAGAAGTTGGTGGAGTGATCGACGCAGCGGCCGTGCTCCACGCGCGCGCCCATGGAGATCTTGTCGATGTGGATGCCGTTGGCGCCGATTCCGCCGACCGGGGGCCGATCGGAGGGGCCGACCGGTAGCCGGGAGAATGCCGCCGCTGCGGCCGGATCGGTGCCCGGCGGGGGCTCGCGGGGATCGGCGCTGCGGGGCGGGGCATCGCCGCTGGCGGTGGTCGAGCCCGACTCGGTCGGGTCGCCGTCGGCGGAGTCCGAGCTGCCCGCCACTGCGGGCTCATCGACTCGTGGAACGTCGGGCGGTCTCGCTGGCGGATCCGAACGCGGGACGCTGGCCACGGCCGAGGTCGGGCCGGGATTGGTCGAGCCCGAGGGATCGGCGTCGTCACCAGGGAAGCCGAAGACCGCCACGGCGCCCAGCGCCACCGCACCGACGCCGACCCACGGCCACCAATTGCTGGAGGCGGCCGGTTGTGCCTCGGGCGCATCTTCGACGGGCCTCGATGCACGAGCCGGGCGATCGTCTTCGGTGTCGTACGACTCGCCTTGCGTTCGGACCCGAGCCAAGGGGATCACCGCGGCTGCGGGACGGTCATCATCGCGGGGCTCGCCGGAGGTCGCAGAGCCTTCGGTGGCCTCCGCATCTCTCGCGGTCGCCACGTCCTTGATCTCGCCGTCTTCGGTCGTTGCCCGCTGTGTCGCCCCGTCGTCTCCCGCGGTCGCCGATGCTCTCGCGTCGCCCGTCGTCGCGACGGCGGCCTGCACTGCAGCGTCGACTGTGCCCCCCGATGCTCTCGCGTCGCCGCCGTCGGTAGCCGCGTCGCCCTGGGTACTCGCCGATGCTCTCGCGTCGCCGCCGTCGGTCTTCGCGTCGTCACCTTCCGCGGCATCACGCTCGGCCGCGGCACCGCTGCCCGCGTCACCCTCCGCAAGAGCGGGCTCGGGAGTCGTCGTCGTCGAGGCTTTCCCCGCGGGCGCGGGCATGGCGTCAGCCTCGTCGTCCGACAGTCCCATCAGTCGCGCCATCTCGTCGTCGGCGTCGGCGCGCCGATCCTTGCCCACGGCATGACCATCGCTCACGGGCCGAGCTGCCTTGTGCGCCCCACCCGGAACGTCGTCGGTCCCGGCCTCCTCGACCGCTGCGTCCCGTTCCTCGTCGGTCGGAATCGCGTCGTCGGGTGCCCGGGGGTCGTCGGACCCGGCCGTCATGAGGGCATCGTGCCAGATCGGCGCCGACCCGGAAAACGGTGGGGGACAAGCGCGCTTGCCGATCGTGACGTCGGAGTCTAAGTCTAGGGTGATGCTGGACAATTCCAGGCGGTGCGCAAATGGTGCCCTCGTGCTCGGCGTGCTGCTGGCCCTGCCCAGCTGCGATCCGAACCTCGCGCGCCCGATCCCGGACACCCAGCCGGTCGAGCGAAGGCGCGAGCCCGTCGTCGCCGTGGAGGGCGAAGCCAGCCGCAGTTTATTGCAGGCCTATATCGAGCGCGACGCCGAATTCGCGGGGACCGAAGACACGCGCGATGTCAACGGCGAGCCCACGACGGTCAAGGTTCGCTGGTCCGAAGAAGCCCAGACGTGGAAGCTCCCGCAGCAAGCCAAGCGCGTGGTGGTGGCGTTGGTGATCGCCGCGGCGCACGACCGCCCCGAGAATCTGCGCTTCATCCTCACGCCCGACGCGACATGGGGCTGGCCCGATCCCCGTCGACCCGGTGCCCATCCGGTGTTCGATGGTGACGACGGTGCCGCGTTCTTCTCGGCCTTTCGAGCGGCAGCCTCGCGACTGCCCGGCAAGGTTCGATGGAAGAGCTTCCCCGTTCCTCCCGGAATCCAGATGCTGCACGCAACCGGAGCCGAGCCCATGTGGACCTACTACGCGGAGGGCTCCGATGGGATCATGATGCACCTGGTCTCGTACAAAGGTGCGGCTCGCATCGACTACATCGGACTGTTCGACGAGCTGCCGTCCGCACCTCCCAACGCCGATGCGTACGGACCACCGCCGCCGATGTACCCGCCGCGGAAGCCACCGCCCCCCGGAGCACCGGGCATCGTCCCCCCCAGCTCGCGTCCGCCCGCGGCGAGACCACCTGCCGCGCACACACCCGACGCAGGGACACGTGTTGCGAGGCCACCCGCTGCGAACACACCTGCTGCAGGAAGCCCTGCTGCGAAGCCACCTGCTCGAGGGGCACCCGCTGCGAAGCCCCCTGCCGCGGACACACCCGCTGCAAAGCCCCCTGCCGCGGAAACACCCGCTGCGAAGCCGCCTACTGCGGATCCGCCGTCGCACTAGCGGGCGTCTGTTGCCGACCGCGCCCGCCTGATGTGATGCCCGGGGTCGCAGTCCGCAACAACGCCTCCACGCGATGCCGATACGGCGACCAGTCGTGCCAGTCGAGGAACGTCTGCGGCGGCAACGTCCCCGTCCGAACACGCTCGTAGTCCTGCTCTTGTCGTGAGAACAGGGCGTCCGCCGCCATCGTGCGGGCGTCCTCGGCCCCGGGGTGATCGGGGTGCCGGGCCACGAACAAGCCTGGCGCCCCACGGCCTTGCCCCAGCCACACCAGGTGCCAGTCGGCGCGAAAGCTCAGCAGCCGCACCAGGTCGATGCGCCCGGCCCACGCATCCGCACCCAGCTCGATGTGCGAGTAGTCGTCGATGGAGCCCATGCCCAGGGCCCGCAACGCCCGATCGACGGACGCAAACTGGAGCACGAAACGACCATCCTCGTCGGTGGTCACGGGAGGCAGCGGCGTGAACCGATCGCCGGCCAGGTCGACGAACACCAGCTGTACTTGTCCCTGGTAGCGACGCAGGCGACAGCCGGCATCGGTGACGTCGGTTCGCCGCAGCACATCGCGGCCGGGCGCACGCAGCGGCCACTGCTGGCAGCGACGGGCGAGGCCCAAGATCAGCTGCACCCGAGACAGATCGACGGCGCTGCGCTCCACGAAACCATACGCGTCCCGTCTGCGGACGAGCTCCCGTCCGGCCGCCTCGCGGTCTTCGCGGCACTTGCCATCGCGCCGCTGCCCCGCCTCGAACTCCTCACGAACCTGATCACGACAACGATCGGTGAGGCTGGCCTTCAGCCCTTGCACCACCGCGGGAGCGGCTCGGGTCGCGCGCAGCGACGGCGATCGTTTGGCGGCCATACTCGCCGCAGCGGGCAAACCCAGGGCCAACGCGAGCGCCAGCGGCATCGAACACCATCGCGTCACGGGAGTCTTAACCTATCGCGGAGACGCGGCCCTCACAAAACACGTCCCTTTCCCCCTTGACGGGCCCGTGGGGGCGGGCAAGCCTCCGTCGCGTGCGACGCCTCGCGTTGATGTGGGTGGCTCTTGCCGGGCTCGGCGCCCCGGCGGGATGTCTCAGAATTCCTCCCGAGCTGCCCCAGGATCCCGACCAGATGGCTGCGGCGCCGAGCACTGCGGCCGAGGTCCTGGCTCGCTACGTCGAGGGATCCGGAGGACGCAAGGCGCTCGAGGCCCTGCCCGCACGCTCCATCGAGGCGCGGATGATCCTGCGCGCCCAGGAGGGCTGCGAAGAAGAAGACGAGACCTGCCTCGCCGAGGACCAGGTGGGATCGTTCCTGCTGCGAACCACCGCCGACGGCAAGCTGTACCGCCGCACCGTCCTGGCCGACCTCGTCGAGGAAAAGGGCTTCGATGGCACCGCAGGCTGGCAGCTCGCGGGCGGAGTGGTCCGCATCGAGACCGAGCAAGAGCTCGCGCTGTCCCGCGAAGACGCGGTGCTGCACTGGTACTTCGATCTCGAGGAGCGCGGCATTCAGGTCACCTTGGTTCGGCCCCGCAAGGAGGATGCCGAGGGCGAGGTCGCCTTGCTCGATGGTGTGCACTGGGAGCTGCCCGGTACCGACACCAGCCCCAAGACCATGTGGTTCGATCGTGCGACGGGCCTGTTGCGCGAGGAGATCGTCGCAGAAGGCGAGGGCGACGACGTCCAGCGCCAGACGATCATCTACGACGACTACCGCGACATCGGAGGGGTGAAGGTTCCCCACCTCATCCGCGTGATCAACGAGATCGGCACCCAGCAGCAGGTGGTGGAGTTCGTCACCCAGCAGGTCGACCACCAGCCGGTCGAGGCCGGCTTGTTCGCCATGCCCACGCTGCCCGCCCCCGACCCGGCCCCCGACGCACTGCTGTCGACACTGCGTGGGGCCGAGCTGGCGGCCAAGGACGCTCCCGACGACGCCTCGGCTCAGATCGCGCTGGCCCGCGCTGCCTGGGCGGCCGCGCACTTCGACGCCGCGCTCGCGGCCTCCAAGGCCACCCTGGCTCTGGATTCGCGCGAGCCCGAGGCCCTGCTGATGGTCGCCCGCGTTCACGTGCTGCGAGGCGAGCTGTCGGCCGCCCAGACCGCGATCCGCAAGGCATCGTCGGTCGGCCTGCGCAAGGATGTGCTGACCCGCGAAGAGGCGTGGCTGCACTACCGCCGCCACGACTTCGGCAAGCTCGCCAAGGCGCTCGACACGGCGGGCAACCCGGTGTTGGCCGGTCGCTTTCGCAGCTTCGTCGGCAAGCCCCTGCAATCGAAGACCAGCAAGAACTGCGTGAGCACCACACCGCTGGTCGCCGCCAGCCCGTTGGCGGTGATCGAGGTCGAGGTCGAGGGTGAGCCGGTCCAGGCGATCGTCGACACCGGTGCGTCCGACCTCATCTTGTCGGCATCGTTCGCTGCCGCCCGCGGCATCTCGGTTCGTCCGCTGGGCGAGACCCCGCCGGGCAGCCCCACCGTGGGGTTTGGCCAGACCGAGTCCCTCGAGGTCGGCGACGTCAAGATCAAGAACGTCCCCGTCGACGTGTTCGACGATCGCGCCATGTCCGACATGGCCGGACCCGAGCTACCCGACGTCAAGGCGGTGCTCGGCGTCAGCGTGCTGTCGCAGTTCCAAGTCACCCTCGACGTACCCGGCAAGACCTTCGAGCTGGTCGCGGGGGGGAGCCGCTGCGAGGCCGATCGCAAGGCTCGACGCACTGGCAACGCCGTGCCCTTGTGGCAACACGAGACCCACTACATGTACGTGATGGCGGGGCTGCAGGGCGCCGAAGGCCTGTACCTCATCAACACTGGAATGCGCGGGGCCGATCTCACCGCCACCCAGCTGGCCTACGGTCATGCGGGTATCGGTGCCCCGCCCGTGCGTGAGGGTGAGGCCCCGATGGTCTCGGTCGGATCGTTCGAGCTGGGCTCCTTGAAGCTCGGCGGGCTCGGTGCTGCCTACGGCTTCTTCGAGCAAACCTCCACCACCGACGGCTTTCGCCTCGACGGCATGATCGGCCTGGGCGTGGTGGGCCAGCGTCGCTTCACCATCGATCTCGACACGCGCAAGATCTACTTCGCGGAGGCCGCGGCGACCCAGTGAGCGCGGCGGCCGAGCCCTCCACCGTCTACCGTGCCGCCCACGGCGTGGTGGATGGCGTGTGGGTGGACGCACCGTGGCTGGCCGTCGATGCCTCCGGCGCGGTGACCAGGACCGGAGTCGTGGGTGACCGGTCCGAGCCCACCGACGCCGTGGTGCGCGACCTCGGCCCGGTGATGCTGCTGCCTGGGCTGGTCAACGCCCACAGCCACGCATTCCAGCGGGCAATCCGAGGCGCGACCCACCGTCGAGGCGCGTCCGATCCGTCTTCGTTCTGGAGCTGGCGCGAGGCGATGTATCGCTGCGCCGATGCACTGACCCCGGAGTCGATCTACGCCATCACCCGCCGCGCCTTCGGCGAGATGCTGCGGGCCGGGATCACCTGCGTCGGCGAGTTCCACTACATCCATCACCAACCCGGCGGGCAGCCCTACGACGACGCCAACGCGCTATCGCTACAGGTGGTGGCCGCCGCTCGCGACGTGGGCATCAGGCTGGTGTTGCTCGAGGTGCTGTACCTGCGAGCCGATCACCGCACGCCCGCCCTGCCCGAGCAGCAGCGGTTTTGCGATGCAGGCGTCGATGCCTATCTGCGGCGGGTGGACGACCTCCGCTCGCGCGGCATCCAGGTCGGGCTGGCCCCCCACAGCGTGCGGGCCGTGCCTCGTCCTGCCCTCGAGGCGGTGGCGCGCTACGGCCACGCGCATGGGCTCCCGCTGCACACCCATCTGTCCGAGCAGCCCCGGGAAAACGAGCAGTGTCAGGCGGAGCACGGGCGCAGCCCCACCGCGGTGTTCGCCGAGGCCGGCTACTGCGAGCGACCCGCAGGGTTCACCGCGGTCCATGCCGTGCACACCAGCGCCGACGATCAACGACAGCTGGGCGGGCAGCACGTGTGTGCATGCCCGACCACCGAGGCCGATCTGGGCGACGGCATCGTCCCCGCGGTCGATCTGCGCGAGGCTGGCGTGCATGTGGCCTTGGGCAGCGACTCCAATGCGGTGATCGATCTGGTCCAGGAGGCCCGGCTACTCGAGATGGGCGAGCGCCTGCGTGGCCAGGCTCGGCTGCGGCTCAACGACGAGCAGGGGGCACTGGGACTTGGGCTGCTGCGGGCGGCCACCGAGACCGGCGCGTGGTCGCTGGGCCAGGCCGACCGCTCCGGTCGGTTGGGCGTCGGTCGCCCCTTCGACGCGTTCACCGTGGGGCTCGACGATCCATTCTTCCATGGGATCGCGCCGCCCCACCTGCTGGATGCCTTGATGTGCGCGGGCACGAGCGCTTCGGTGCGTCACGTGTTCGTGGGGGGCGTGGCCCGGGTTTGAACTCCATGCGACCACACTGGCCCGCCGCGGTCGTGATCGCCGTCGTGGCCACCGCCTGTGCCGGGCGCACCGACCAGCGCGTCCGCGAGGTGTGGGGTGGCTCGTCGCAGGCTCCGGGGCGCGAGGGTCCACAGCGACCAGGTGGGCGCGAGAGCGGGGGCGAGGGCGTCGTCGATGCCCCGGTGCTGCACGGCTGGGCGCGGCTGGACGAAGTCCTCGACGGTGCTTTCTCGGAGGCAGCGGTCGGCACCGACGACGAGGCGATGGCGCGCCTTGCACAGCGCTGGTGCGCCGTCGAGCCCGTCCCGCGCAACACCGACGAGGGCCGCGTGCTCGTGTGCGCTCCCGATCCCCCGCTGCAGATCGATGGGCACGGGTTCTCCCTCGAACTGGGCGGGGCGGGTGTGATAGGTCTCGTCTCCCAAGAGCTCTCCGAGGCGGAGAGCACACGGCTGGCCGAACAGGCCCTCCGCCAGACCGAACGCTGGTGCACCCACCCGTGGACCGACGTCAGCCCCCCATCTCCTCCGACTACGGACGCCCCTGCAGCGCAGCTGCACATCTGCCCGGTAGAGGGCAGTGCGTTGCTCACCGTGGGCCGGTTCGTCTCCAGTGTGGAGTCCGAGCTGTGGCAGCTGTCCGTGGCGGTGATCGACGCGAGCTGAAGCCATGATCGACCCAATCGCTTCGACTTCGACCAAGCACGGCGGGATCTTGATCCCGCTCGACCCCTTCCGCGTCAGCCACCTGGCGGCGGTTGCCGCCGAGCTGCTGGTCAGCAAGGCGCGCAACATCAACGACGCCCAGCTCGTGCTCACGCGTCACCCGCAGACGCAGCTGCTGTTGGGCCGCATCGAGGGCTCGGTGCTCGACGGTGATCCCCCCACGTTTTGGCGAGAAAACGCCGACATCGTGGTCGCGATGAGCCAAGTGCTGCCGCGGCAGTGCTTCATGTACTACGTCAACGGCGCGCCGCCAGCCGAGCGTCGCGAGGGCTTCGTCGTCGCGCAGCGCGGGCAGGTGTTGGCGGCCGACGAGAGCAGTGCCGATCGACAGCCTCCGGGCGGCGCTCACTGGCCGGTCGAGAAGCTGTGTGAGCAGCTGCGGCTGTCGATCGACGACCTCGCGAGCGGGTTCGCGGGCGGCCCCAGCGTCTCGATCTCGCTCATCGATCCCAACGTCGACGATCAGGCGATGCTGATGACCCTGGCCGGTCAGCCTCCCGTCGGCGCCGACGGAGCGCCCGCCCCGGGCCCGGACCAAGCCATGGCGGCAGACCCCCTCGCCGCGCCCAGCCCCGCGCCAGCCGGAGCTGCCGCCGCTGCGCCCGGAGCCGACGGAGCCCCAGCCGCCCCGAGCAAGCCGACGGTCGCCGAGGACCTCAAGCGACGCCAGCAAGAGCGAGACGCCGACGACGCGGTCTATCGGCAGCGCGCGGACCAGGTGAAATCCGACGTACCCGTCGCCATCGATGCGCTGGGCATCGTGGCGTGCCCTCGCGCCGAGCTGTCGGAGCCGGACATCCTGGGCCCCTTCATCGTTTCGAAGATCGACGGAGATCTGCCCGCCGGTCTGCCTCGTGATCAGGCCGAGGCCCTCCAAGGCAAGCGCAGCGACGTGGCGCTACGGGTCGACTTCCTCAGCGAGGTGTTCTTGGAGAGCGCACCGCTGTCGCGGCCAGCGCTCCAGGAGCGAGCCACCCCGATGACGCTGGGAGGGCGGGAGTTCATGTCGCTCGAGGTCCTGGCCCCGCGGCTCGGCTACGGCACGCTCATCACCACGGGCAAGGCGCCGCATGTGTTCGTGTCACGCAAGCCCGAGCTTCCGCTTCCGGAAGCACTGCTGCTGACGCTGCTGGACTGAGCCCGCCCGGGATGGCGCTGCGGATCGTCGCCGTCGCCGACACGCACCTTCGAGAGCACGAGCTCGAGGTGCCCCCGGGCGATGTGTTCGTGCACGCTGGAGATCTGTGCCGCGCCGGGACGCTCGACGAGCTGTCGATCGCGGCGGAGTGGATCGGCGGCCTGCCGCACCGCCACAAGATCGTCGTCGCGGGCAACCACGACTGGTGCTTCGCACGCGAGCCGGTGCAGGCGCGCCGTCGGCTGGGGCCGGACATCATCTACCTGCAAGACGGCGGCACGACGATCGAGGGCATGACGGTCTGGGGTAGCCCGTGGCAGCCGTGGTTCTTCGACTGGGCGTTCAACCTGCCGCGAGGTGAAGCGCTCGCCGAGCGCTGGGATCTGATCCCCTCGGGAATCGATCTGCTGGTCACCCACGGCCCTCCGCGTGGCTATGGCGACCGGGTGTCGCGCGGCCGCGAAGGCTGTGACGATCTATTGCGGGCGCTTGACCGAGTTCGCCCGGCGCTGCACCTGTTCGGCCACATCCACGAAGACGGCGGACGATGGCAGCACGAGTCGACGACCGTGCTCAATGTGACGACGGCAGAAGGGGTGCGTGCACCGACCGTGGTCGACTTCGATCCCGCCACGAGGGTCGTCACCTCGTGTGTAGTGCCCCCGCCTGCATTCACGTGACCGACCCAAGACGCGGGCACGCAGCTTGGTGCTCAGTCCCGGGTCGCGGCACCACTTCTGGGAGGAAGGGCATGCCACGACCCGGTCTGGTCGGCATCGCGGGATTATTGTGGTCAAGTACCGCAAAGCGCTCGCGTGAGCAGGACGCGAGCCCTTGCGAGGGCGCCTAGAACGTCAGGCGCGAGCGAATGTTGGAGAGGATCTCCTCCTCGCGGGCCCCAGACGCTGGCTCTGCGAGTTGGTTGCGAATGAGCGTATCGAGGATCTCTCCACGCTCCGGATGCGGAGGCAGGTGCTGCGCCAAGCCGAGCTTGCGGCTGGCGAGGATCTTCAAGAACGGCTCGATCTTCCGAACCTCTTGTGCGATCCGCATGGTGACAGCTTTGCCTTCGCCACGACGCGCCGGGTACTTGGGCGCGCAGCGCTCGACGGCCGCAACGAGCTCGCGAGCGAGATCGACATCGACGTTGTCCTCGACGCCGAAGCTGGCGACGACGATCGGTCGACTCTGGGCCTTGCGGGTACCGTCCCCCGACCACCAAACATTGTGGGCAATGGACAGGTAGGTACGGCGGGTATCGCCGCAACGGACTCGGTTCCTTCGTAGGTACATTGATCTAATCCCCGTGGTTGAGGGCCTGGATGGGTCTCTTCACCACCGGCCGTGCTGGTCGTCAGTTACGACGGAGGGCCAAGAGCAAAGCTTCATTCGATCTCGACGGGCGACCGACCGGATGGTTGCAACAGTGCAAACCTCCCAAACGCATCCAATGGCCAAATTAGGCACGAATTCCAGGCTAGCGTGGCCTTTAGGGGCCGGCCACACGGATTTGCTCCGTGCTGTTGGATCTAGCCAAAATCGTTGGAGAATTACGTTGTCAGTAAGCAGGCTTACCTACATCAGAATCGTTGAAATTTTTTCTCTTGGGGGGTCCGCCACCGCGTTCTCGACCTCGATCGGGGTCCGCAGCGAGATCTTTTCGCTGCTTGCTACCCTCGCGAGTCGCCATGCAGGACTTCAATGTCGTGGTCGTTGGTTTGTGTGTCGTAGCGGCGGGTGCATGTGCGCCCAAGGGTGCAGCGGTAGCCCCATCGCCGACCACACCCGCAGCAACGGCTGCGAGCCCCAACACGCAGACGACCGAAACCACCGCTGTGCAGGTGGCCGGTCCGGCCGAACCCGAGCGCCCACCGACCAAGCCCAATCCTTATGTCGCGCCGCCGGTCCGCACCGCGGGCGATCTCACCGTGGAGGCGCCCCCGCGCGAACGCGAGGACTTCTTCGGCGGCCGGTTGCGTACACACGTGGACGGAGCGCTCAGCAAGGGCTCGCCGCGGGTCTGGGTCGGGCCACAGGTCCCGGGATTCGTCGCGCTCATCGAGGGAACGATGGAGCTGACGCTGCTCGATCGTGAAGGTGACCAGTTCCTGGCCTTCTATCGCGATCCCTACGGCGCTGGCAGCTGCGACACCGGAAGCAGCGACAACTGCCACTACACCGCACGGCTGTACGACGTAGAGGGCAACGTGCTGTGGACGCTCGCGCTGCACGAGCACCTGTCCAGGCCCGACCTGCTGGAGATTCAGGACATTCGCTACAAGGATGGCGCGCTGTACTTCAACGAGGCGTGCCAGAGCTACTCGAGCAACGCCAAGGGTGACTGCTCGGCCCTGGTCGCGATGGACCCCGTCGCCGCCTCCCAGACGTGGCGAACGCGAAACCTGGTCTCCAACGGAGAGTTTCTCGTCCACGGCGACTACATCGTGTCGGGCTACGGGTTCACCAACGAGCGCGACTACTTGTTCGTGGTGCGGCGCTCGGACGGCAAGATCATGCAGAAGGTCTCCGTGCCCAAGTCCGCCGAGACCATCGTGGTGGCCGAGGATGGCTTGCTCGAGGTCACGGTGTATCCGGGCACGGTGCGGCTGTATCGAATGCAAGGGTGGGACGGGGCCAAGCCCAAGCTCGTCAAGACCCAGCGCCGCGCATCGCCCTCGGCGATCTCCACTGGCCGACATTGAGGTCGCCGCTCGCTCGAAGGCGCTCGCGGCACGCGAGCGCCGATCCACCCCGAGCCTGTCGACCCCCCCGACCTCCTGGCTCGACGCACGATCTCCCGTCTCGTGTGCGGCGATCCACCCCGAGG
>JAHZJA010000168.1 GCA_022601155.1 Deltaproteobacteria bacterium
CACCCAGTTTTTCTTCCACGCCCACCTCGCGCGCCACCCGGGTCACCTCATCGGCGAACGTGCCCAGCTGGTCGACCATCGTGTTGATCGTGCCCTTCAGCTCCAGCACCTCGCCCTAGACGTCCACCGTGATCTTCCGCGACAGGTCGCCCTGCGCCACCGCTGTCGTCACCTCCGCGATGTTCCGCACCTGCGCCGTCAGGTTCGACGCCAGCATGTTCACGTTGTCCGTCAGGTCCTTCCACGTCCCCGAGACCCCCTCGACCTCCGCCTGACCACCCAGCTTGCCGTCCACGCCCACCTCGCGTGCAACCCGGGTCACCTCGGCCGCGAACGTGCCCAACCGATCCACCATCGCGTTGATGGTGTTCTTCATCTCGAGGATCTCTCCGTCGGCCTCGACCGTGATCTTGCGATCGAGGTCTCCAGCCGCGACCGCGGTGGTCACTTCGGCGATGGCGCGGACCTGACTGGTCAGGTTGTGGGCCATCAGGTTGACGGTCTGCGTCAGCACGCGCCACGTCCCCGCAACGCCCTTGACGACCGCCTGTCCGCCGAGCTTGCCCTCCGTGCCGACCTCTTGGGCGACACGTGTCACCTCGCCCGCGAACGCACCGAGCTGATCCACCATCGTGTTGATGGTGTTGCCGATACGCAGGAAATCGCCCGAGATTGCACGCCCGTCGACCTCGAGCTGCACCCGAGTCTCGAGGTTGCCCTTGGCCACCGCATTGATCACCCGCTCGGTCTCGTGGATCGGCCGTGCGAGATCCTCGATCAGCTCGTTGACCGCATCGATGTTGTCGCTCCAGGCTCCTTGCGCGCCCTCGAGACTCACCCGTTCCCCGAGTTCACCCTCCCCTCCGACGACCCTACGCGCCCGGCCCAACTCCTGTGAAAAACCCAGGTTGGTCTCCATCAGCTCGTTGAAGACGGCTGCGACGTCCTCCACCCCCTCGACCTCGGGGAGGCGGACGGTGAAGTCACCATCTCTCGCCGCAACCAGCCCCTGAAGGATGAGGGCCATCACGTCACCATTGGCGTGCAGGACGTTCGCCTCACCGCCGCCGAGGGCCTTCGTCTGGTCGTGACGGCGGCCGTTTCGACGCGAACCGGGGGATGAACCGCGACTAGCTTGACTCTTGGACATCGTCGTATCTGCTCTCGAGAGGTCGGGGCAAGGGGAGTGAATTCGGGGTCGAGGTCGAGTTTTGGGCACCGTCCCCGGCATCATCCCCGGGGACCAGCCCCTGCGAGATGACGCCGTCGGTATCCAGCACGAGCAACAGCTGCTCTTCTAGTTTGTAGACGCCAAGGATGAGGTCGCGGGACAGACCCTCGAGTGTCTCGGGGGCGGCCGCAAATCGGCTCTCGTCGACCTGCATCACGTCGCCGATCGCGTCGACCAGCAGGCTGACGGGTCCTTCATCCGTGGTGAGCACGACATTCATTGGAAGCGCGCCCGGTTCTCGCTCGGGTAGCCCCAGCCGCAGCCGTAGATCGATCGCCATCACGATCTGCCCACGCAGGTTGATGAGTCCCCGGATCTCCACCGGGGCCAGCGGGACGGGGGTCATCTCCTGATAGCGGATGACCTCCTGGACGCCCAAGACATCCACACCGAAGTAGTGTGGCCCCAAGAAGAACGTGCAGAGCTGAGCTTCGGTCGCCATCGTGGCTATCCCTGGGCGGTGGCAGCATCTCGCTTGCGATCGAAGAAGCTTGGATCGGCGGCGCGAATCATGCCTTGAACATCGAGCAGCTCGGTGACGCGCTCCTGGATCACCGCACAGCCGGAGACACCCGCCCGAGTGGTGTCGCTGAGGATCTCGAGTCGCTCTTCTACGATGTCGATGATGTTGGGGACGATGATCCCCATGCTGCGACCCAGCTCGGAGTAGACGACCACCCGGGCCACTTCTCCACCGTTGGTCTCGGCCACGCTGCGCGGCTCGAGCCGCCGCTCCGGGAGCGCGTCCCGTAGGTCGATGAGTGGCAAGATCTCTTGTCGGTACTGAACGACCTTGCGGCCTCCCACCAGCTCGATGGCGGAGCGAGGAAACTCCTCGAGCCGCGCCACCAGCGACAGCGGGATGGCACCGCGGCCGTTGTCCTCGGTCTGGACCAAGAGCAGAGCGGCCAGATCGCCATCGGCGTCGCTCGCCCCGTCCTTCGTCTCGGATCCGGTGTCGTGAATCCGCCCGAGCACGTGGGCGCGGTGGGCAATGCCCAGCACGTCGAGAATCAGCTGCACCCGGCCATCACCCATGACGGTGGCGCCCGCATACAGTGGAATGTCCTTGAGCCGCTTCTGCAGCGGCTTGACCACGATTTCCTGCGTGTCGTTGATCTCGTCCACGACGAGGCCAAACAGCTGGTCGTCGGCCTGGAGCACGATGATGTTGACCGGTGCGCCCGGGGCCGGCCGCCAGTCGGGCTGCTCGTCGCCGAACTCCGCGTTGAGGAACACCAGCGGCAGCAGATCGCCGCGAAGCCGATAGACCGGCGCGCCATGAACGGTCTCGAGCCCCCGGACCGCAGCCTCTCCTTCGAGCAAGACCAGCTCGACCAGGTTCACCTGTGGAATCGCGAAGCGCTGCTTGGCACTCGAGACGATCAGAGCGGGAATGATCGCCAACGTCAGCGGAATCTTGACGCGAAACGTCGTGCCGGCCCCGCGGGTGGTCTGGATGTCGATCGTCCCGCCGATCTTGCTGATGTGCGTCTTGACGACGTCCATGCCCACGCCGCGCCCCGAGACGCTGGTGACCTTGGCCGCCGTGGAGAAGCCCGGCGTGAAGATGAGCTCCGCCACTTCGCGGTCGCCGAGACGGACCGCCTGTTGTGGCGTGAGGAGCCCTCGCTCGATCGATCGCTTCTTGACCCCCTCGATGTCGATCCCACCCCCGTCGTCGGCGATCTCGATGATGACCTGCCCCCCCTCGTGGTAGGCGCGCAGCAGCAACCGGCCCTCCGCTGCTTTCCCGGCCCCGACCCGCGTCGCCGGCTCCTCGAGGCCATGGTCCACGGCGTTGCGCACCAGGTGCGTCAGCGGATCCTTGATCGCCTCGATGATCGTCTTGTCGAGCTCGGTCTCCCGGCCCTCCATCTCGATCCGAACCAGCTTGCCCAGCTCGTTGGTCAGGTCGCGCACGAGCCGGGGAAACTTGCTCCACACGGTGGCGATCGGCTGCATCCGCGTCTTCATCACCCGCTCTTGGAGCTCGCTGGTGATGAGATTGAGGTGCTGGCTCACCGCGGCGAGGGCTGCCCCGTCGGGAGTGGTGGCAAACTGGAGGATCTGGTTGCGAGAGAGCACCAGCTCTCCGACCAAGCTCATCAGCTTGTCGAGCAGATCCACATCCACGCGAATGGTGCTCTCGGGGCCGCGCGGGGCGACGTCTTCGGTGGGGACGGCAGCGTGTTGCTCGGCGGCAATCCGCCCGGTCTTCTGCAAGTCGGAGATCAAGCGGATGAGCGGAGCATGGTCCTCCTCGCCCTCGCTGCCGTTGGCCTCCACGTGCCCCACGACGACCCTGACCGCGTCGATGACCCGCAGCATCACGCTGACGACATCACTGGTGACCGCGATCTCGCCCTCGCGGACTCGACTGAGCAGGCTCTCCCCGGCGTGGGCAACGGCCTCCAGCTTCGACAGTCCGAGGTAGCCGCAGTTGCCCTTGATGGTGTGAATCGCCCGGAAGACGCTGTCGCGCACCTCCTGGTCCGAAGGCGAGCGCTCGAGCGCCAAGATGTCTCGATCGAGTTGATCGAGGTAATCGTTGCACTCGGTTACGAACTCCTTGACCAGCTCGTCAGAGTCATCCATGCAAAGCCTGCCCTTCTCCGAGCCTCAGCGCGTACTGGATGGTTCTCGCGAGCTTCTCCGTCTTGAGTGGTTTGACCAGCACGTCGACGACGTCGTCGCCCCAGACCTGTCTCCACTGTGCGGACAGCTGATACCCAGTCAGCACGACCACCTTGGCCACGCACCCGCAGCGACGGAGCGCACGAACGAGCTCGAGGCCGCCCATCTGTGGCATCACCATGTCGGTGACCACGACGCGAAGTCGAGTCCGATACTGGTGATAGGCGCCAAGAGCCTCTCGGCCATTGCGGGCGGTGACCACCGTATAGCCGAGTGCCTCGAACAACGTGGTGTGGGCAAACAGCACGCCCTCGTCGTCCTCGACGATCATCAACAGCTCGCCGTTGCCCCTGGCGGGCGCCGCCTCGACCTGCGCACGAGCCTGGCCCGCGCCTCCACGGCTGGAAGCGGGCAGATGGACCGTCACGCAGCTGCCCCGACCGACCTGCGACTCGACCGTGATGTGGCCGCCGTGCTTGTCGACGATTCCGGACACCTGGGCGAGCCCGAGGCCCGTGCCGCCGAGCTCCCGCTTGGTGGTGAAGAAGGGGCGAAAGATGTGCCCGCGCACACTCTGCGGAATTCCCACCCCCGTGTCGTGCACCGCCATCGAGTGCCACCGACCCGGCTTCATCCCCACCTGCGGCGCGGGCTGTCCGGGTTCCACCACGTAGTCGCTCAAGACGATGCGCAAGCGGCCGCCAAGGTCCATCGCATCGCGGGCGTTGACCACGAGGTTGGTCATCACCTGCTGAATCTGGGCCGCGTCGCACTCGGCCCAGTGTTCGTCCTGCGTCGCGTCCAGGGTGAACTCGATGTTCTCCGGTACCCCCCTGCGAAGCAGCACCATCGCGCCCACCACCAGTCGGCGTAGGTCGACACGCTGTTGCGCCGAGGGCGACTCGCGGCTGAAGTCGAGCACCTGACGCACGACACGAGATGCCTGCATCGCCCCTTCGACGATGTGCCCACTGTACTCGACGATCTGATCGGCCGACACGCTCTTCGCGTCCATCTCCAACAACCGCGCGATGCTCGTGATGAGCTGCAGGGTGTTGTTGAAGTCGTGGGCGATACCGGTGGCCAGCTCCCCCACCGCGGCGAGCTTGCTCTGCCGCTGCATCCGCTCCTGTTGCTCGCGATACTCCGAGACGTCGCGGATCGTGAACACCCAGCCGCCGGGGACCTCGCGCCGCCGGATCGGCTGCGCTGCCACCTCGAACGTCGACGGCGGCTCACCCTCGACCACCAGCTCATGGCCCAGCTCGCCTTCGGGAGGAAGCGCAAACAAGTCACCCACAGGACGCCCGCCCAGGGTCGACACCCGACCTCCGGGAGAGACGGTCGCCAGCCGATCCAGGTATTGCTGGCCCACGTCATTGGTCAGCAACACCCGGCCGTCGTCACCGATCGCCACGATGCCGTCACGAATGCTCCGCAGTGTGGCCTGCAGCCGCTCGCGCTCGACCTCCGCTGCGGCTCGCGCCTCTTCGAGCAGGGTGACATCCTCCAGATGCCCCGCGATCGTGGGCTCTCCCTCGAAGGGCTCGCCGAGCACGAACGAGATCGACACCCGACGCGTGTCACCATCCAGCCGTCGGACTTGCACCGCGTATGCCTCGAAGCGTCCGCCGGCCTCCAGCTCATCGATGAGCTGCTGCCCTTGGTCGACGCGCAGCAGCTGGGCCACGGTCCTTTGGGCGTAGAGCCGCTCGGCGGTGCAGTTGCCGTCACAGCCGAGCATGGTCCAAAGCGAGGGGTTGGCCTCGACGATTCGCCCCGTCGCGGTCGCCCGGAACACCCCGACGCTGAGTCGGTCCAGCAGGCTATCGAGCCGACGTTCGAGCTTCTCCGCGCGAGCCCGGCTCGCATCGCGTTCGAGAAGCACCTGTACGGCCGCTGCGAGGCGAGCATAGTGGAGCGGGCTCTTGGTGATGTAGTCGTCCGCGCCCGCCTTGAGGGCTCGGACCGCGACCTCCTCGTTGCCCGTACCCGTGAACATGACCACGGGACATCGCGGCGTTCGGGCCCGCACGTGCTCAATGACCCGAAAACCGTCGATCTTTCGGAGATAGTAGTCGGTAATGACCAGGTCGAACGGGTACTTGTCGAGGACCGGGATCAGCTGTTGCTCATCCTCGACTGCTTCCACGTTCACGTTGTGGATCGCCCGGTGGAGCGCACGCGTCACCAACGCGCGGTCATCGGCGTTGTCGTCGACGACCAGAACACGTGTGTTGGAGGCGTTCACGTCGCGAGCCTCGTCCCGAACGTCCTGGGCTCGGTGACGGCCGCCGTCTCATTGAAGCGCAGCCAGTACCCCTGCAACGCTCCGATGATCTCCACGAGCACCTCCAGCTCCACCGGCTTGACCAGGTAGGAGTTGGCGCCACAATCGTAGGCGCGCGCGATATCGGAGGCCTCCTGCGAGGAGCTCATCACGATGACGGGAATTCGAATGAGCGGCAGCTGCTCGCTCCGCCACGCGAGCACCTCGTGGCCCGACATCCTCGGGAGCTTGAGGTCCAACAACACCAAGTCGGGCAAGGGGTGGCTGCGGCGGTCGCCGAACTCTCCCACCCCGCCGAGGTAGCGAACGGCAGACTCTCCGTCGTTGACGACGTGGATGACGGGGAACGGCTCGGTACCCGCCTTACGAAACGCCCGCTTGAGGAGCAGGACGTCGTTGGCGTCATCCTCGACGACCAGGACGGTAACAGCGCTTCGTTGCTTCATGGCGTTCCCTCGCGCAGTTCGATCCAAAACCGGCTTCCCTCACCCTCGACGGACTCCACGCCCACGCGCCCATCCAGCCGCTCCATCCCCACGCGTACGATCGCCAAGCCGATCCCCGTTCCGGGAAACTCGTCGTCCCCGTGGAGGCGCTCGAAGACCTTGAAGATGCGCTCTTGGTGGTCGGCGGCGATGCCGATCCCATTGTCTTCGATCCACACCCGGACCCAGCCCTCATCGCGACGCTCGGCTGTGACGCGAATCTGCGGCTCGCGGTCAGGGTGCATGAACTTGGTCGCGTTCGACAACAGGTTGGTCAGGACCTGCACCAAGGTCAGCCGGTTCGCGACCACGTGGGGCAAGCCCGTCTGGGTCTCGACGTTGCCCAGCTCCCCGTTGAGATACGAGCGCAACCGGTCCACCACTTCGCGCACCACCGCATCCAGCGGTACGTTCGTGATCGAGATCTCCTGTCGCGACAAACGGCTGTACAGCAACAGATCCCGGATCAACGAGTCGAGCCGCCGGGACCCGTCGATGATGCGCCCCAGGTAGTCGCGCCCCTGCTCCCCGATGGCCTCGCCGTAGTCTTCGAGCAGCGCGACGGAGAACCCCTCCATCGTGCGCAGCGGAGCCCGTAGATCGTGAGAGACCGAGTAGGCAAAGCCCTCGAGCTCGACGTTGACCGCCTGGACCTTGGCCGCCAGCTCGCGATACTGACGCGACCGTTTGGTCAGCTCGGTGACGTCTTGAATCGCAAAGAGGGCGGAGACTCGCCCATCCTCATCACGCAGGGGGGTGACCGTGGTGTGCTGCAGCCGGGGCTCGCCAGACCGGCGCCGGGCAGGAACGATGTGCTTGTGCAGCTGGGCGGAGAACACCGCGGGCGGACCTCCCTCGAAGATCGTCCGCAGCCGGCCTGCATACCGGCCTTCCCGCAGGTGGGGCAGCGCACCCGTGACATCCTGGCCCACGACGTCGCCACGCTCGATCCCCGTCCAGTCCTCGAGCACCTTGTTCCAGAACGAAACCTTGAACTCGGGCGTCAGCACGAACACCCCCACGGGCACGTGGTCGAGAACGTCGAGGGACCTCATCTCATTCTTCCATCAGCTGATCGAGCGCAGCGACCAGCGCATCGAACGATCCAACCTCGAACAGCAAGATGATCTCACCACCAAGCCGCAGCTCTTCGATCGTGAAGTGTGTAGCCGCCAACAACACTGTCATCTGTGCACCCGCGGTATCGGCCCGCAGCAGATTGGCGATCACATCCTCTTTGTAGTCTGGAACGGTGTATTCGATCGCCTCGCTGAGCACATTGCTGATCGACCCCATGACCCCGTTGACGACGATATTGCCCACCTCGTTGAGTGTGCCGACCCGAATCTCGTCGAGATCTTGATCGTCCTCATCGTCCCCGGTCAGCGCGGTGACGAGTTTGTTGGCACTCTCGGTTGGAAACACCAGCGCCGCCGTACCCGAGAACGACCCCGCAAACCGCAATTGCACCGAGGCGAGCAGGTCGTCGCTCATGTCGCCGAGTTCTTCGTCGATCGTATCCTGAGACAGGAGCGTAATGGCGGGGACGCGAAGACTGACGTGTGACTCCGTCATGTCGTTGAGCACACCGGCCGCTCGACCGACACCGATGTTGATGAGTTCAGTGAGCCCGTCGGTTTGGTCTGCGGTGAGTTTCTGCATCTACCCTATCGCCTTGCTCACCACATCCTTGAGCTTGTCGTCGTTGAGCGGCTTGTTGATCACGGCCAGCGCGCCTCGGTCGTAGCACTCTTTTTGAGTGCTCACTTGAATATCGGCCGTAATGACCACAACCGGCACATCGAGCTTCAACACCTCGATACCAGAGAGAAGATCCAACCCCGTCATATCCGGCATACTCAAGTCGGTCAGCACACAGTCGGGCTTCTCATCGTTCTCGAGAAGTTCGAGCGCCTCTCGCCCGTTCTTGGCTTGATAGGTCTCATGCCCTCCACGCGTGAGGATCTTGCAGATCATCTTGCGCTGAAAACCAGAGTCATCGACTACGAGGATCCTCGCCACACTTGCTCATACTTTCTCGGCGACATGTACAACTGTGCCGATTCCGAACAGAACGCGGACTCTAACAGCTTCACCAACGATCGAAAGGCCACAAATGGGCCGCCCGCAAGGACCAGCCGCGTCGGCCCAACCCGGTCTCGACGAGACAATGCTCGAAATCGCACAGTTGCGATGAGCCGCCGCGCATCACTGTCATCAGGCATCTGTTCATCAAACATTGTTCATGAGACGGGACGCCCACTACATAGTTCCTCACCAGAGGTCGGGGGGCCCATGGGAGGTCCACGGCCTAGACGGCGTGCAGGCAGGCGCACACGGTAGGAGGCCCGAATATGGTCACGGTGCTCGGTGATGGGGTTGCCCGCGTGTCCCCAAGCGAAACGGTGATCCTCCGGATAGTGGCACTTTAGTGCCATCGACCCGACCACGCCTCGATGGCACTTTAGTGCCATCGTCGGTCGTTCGGCCTTGCGGGCTCGACTCGAAGGTCAAACGACCGAGCAGGCCACACTGGGCGCCATCGCGGCCGCAAGACCCTCCCGCGACGCCGCACGAGCGCGTCGCGGGCCACACGCGGGCTCCGAATCGGCGGGATTGTCGCGATCGTGCTCCTGCAACACCGCGCGCTGGCTGATCGCCTGTGACAGCTGTACGAACGTGACGAGGTCGCTCCACAGGCGAGCCGCGATCCTGCGATCCTGATCTGGCGAGCCCAGCCAATCGACGATTCCATGCTGCAACTGTGTGACCAACACTCGGTCACCCACACGCATGTCGTGATACTCGGCCGAGTCGATCAAGATGGCGACAGTGACCGCAGCCAGCCGGAGTCGTTCGAGTAGGTCATCCCCCGCGGCCTCCTTCACCAAGGCGAGCTGATCGCGGAACTCGGCGTAGCGGTCTCGGAGCTTCAAGCCGCGGGCCAGCTCGATGGCGCGGACGGGGTCTGGACCCGTGAGCCCGGCTTGCCGACACAGTGCCTGGTGGAGCGCCGAGCTGGCCCCGATGAGCTGGCCCCGCATGCGATCGCACATCTGCACCACGCGCCACGAGGGCAGCGCCGGGTCGAGCGCGTCGAACGACGCCCGCATGCGCTCGATCTCGAGGAGGGTGAAGTAGACGATGTCGGCACAGGTGGCGTTGGCCCCCTCGCGCGGGCTGTCGTCTGCATCGACGACGGGCAGCACCACCTGGGCATACGCGAGCAGCCGCAGGGCTTCGGGCACCACCTGCGCCGCGACGTCGTGGCGGTCGGACCGCTCCAGGCCGAACAGATCCCATTGCTGCGCCCGACGACCGAGCGCCTCCACGATCGCCAGCCGGGTCTCGACCTCTCGGGTCGTGACCGTCTCGCGCCACGGTTGCCTATCCATCCGGTTCATCGTGCGGGTCCGCCGTCCTGACGCCCAACTCCTCGTTCCTATTACGAAACTGTGCTTTTTCAACGGGAGCGATCGCTCTTCAGAGTTTCTCTTACGCATGGAAACTCCCATTGAATTTCATCGGCTTGGCTCCACTTCCTCCCACGTGCACCAAGACACTGTCTTCAAATGGGACACCAGTTTCAGAGTTCCCCGCACGACGCCGGCAGCGACCGTCAATGCATCGAGAACAAAGTACCGCCCCCAGGGCGACGACGAATCGGCGCTGTCGTGCAGCACAACGCCGCTGCCGCGCGATGATGCGACCACGCTCACGAAGCAGTTCGGCCGCACGGATCCGCAGAACGCGGTCGTTGGGCACGGGAGGGGGTTCCCCCAACAGCCGCCACGAAAACAGGGGCCCGCTCGGCAGCGCCGAACGAGCCCCTCGAGATGGGCGTCTGCAATGCGAACAATGAAGCCTAAAAGCGCATTGCGATACCCACGTGACCACCACCCGGGGCAGGGGCGGCGGCCAGAGTCAACTCCCGCTTGAGCCGACGGTGTCGTACGGTCCCGACGATCGCCATGCCGAGACCGACAGCCTGGGCAACACCCAGGGACGTGGTGAGCAGCGCTCCGGTGGCACTGTTGGTCTGGAAGGCGGCGATGAACGGGCCGGCGACGGGCATCGTCATCAGCAAGCCGTAGTTGCGACCACGATTGGTGCCAGCGCTGTCGATGGCAATCGTGCCGACCAGTGCCGAGAAGCCGTAGGTTCCGCCCAGCGTGGCCCAGCCCGCGACCGCCACACTGCGGGCACGCGAGCGGGCGGAGACCTTGCGCAGACGGTCGCGCTCGGCCTGCGACGGCGCGGCCATCGGGTGAGGATGCAGGTCGACATGCACGCGACTGGGTACGGGCGACACGGCGACCGGAGCGGGAGCGGGGGCCGGCTGCGTTGCGGGTGCGACCCAGCTGGGGTCGGGGGCGGGGGCGGCCGGGGCCGGAGCGGGGGTCGCCGCGGGCACCGTGGTGTTGACGACGACGACCGAGGGGCTCGCGGGCGCCGTGCGGACCTCGGTGGTCGTGGTCTGCGTTGAAGCCGTTGCGGGCGCGGCCGCGGGCGCCGTCGCTGCGGGAGCGGGGGCGGGAGGCGCCGCCATCGCGGTCACCGCGCACAATGAGACGAAGCCCGCCGTAGCGACAGCGAGCGAGCGGGACAACGGGGTGCGGAGCGAGTTGGAACGGCGCATGAGGGCTTCCTCGGACAAGTTCAAGAGGCTTCGGATCAGGTTGTGCCCCCCGAGGGCCCAACGATCACGCTGGCGTCGATTTGTTGCTCCGTGCTCGATCTCGACCAGTGCTCGTCGTCGAATCGGCCAGCGTGACTCACGCAACACGGGGCTCTTTGCACGCCTGGCGGGGGCGGGGAGATAAACGGGCATGCTCCCCAACGCCCCGGCCCACGTGTTGCTGGCCGAGCGGATCCCCAACCAGGACGCGCTCGCGCTGGCCCCCGAAGTGGGCTGGTGGATGTTCCTGTGCGCCCTGTTCACCGTGGTGATCTTCGTCAGCTATCGCGAAGGATGGCGGCGGCTGTGGCTACGCATGGAGGACCCGCGCACCATGGGCGCGTTCCGCATCGCGTTTGGCCTGTGCGCCCTGTGCAACGTCAACGGGCTGTGGGAGCTGTTCACCTACCTGTTCACCGACGAGGGCCTGTTCGTCACCGATGTGGCCCGCCAGGTGTTCGCCCGCGACCAATTCCGCGGCTTCGGCAATGGGCTCGA
Organism: Deltaproteobacteria bacterium; assembly: GCA_022601155.1. Taxonomy (GTDB): domain Bacteria; phylum Myxococcota_A; class Polyangia; order Nannocystales; family Nannocystaceae; genus Paraliomyxa. Next base: position 11,820 of record JAHZJA010000168.1, read on the forward strand.
CGGCGATCCGAACGGGTTCTTTGGGTGGGCCGGCTTCTTCGAGTGGCTACAGGGCCCCAAGTACTCGCTGTTGTTCTTCAACAGCACCCCCACGTTCTTTTGGATCCACCTGGCGGTCTTCGAGATCGTGATGGTGCTGTTCATCGTGGGGCTGTGGACGCGCTACACCAAGTGGCTGGCGTGGTTTTTGTTCCACAGCATCATCTTGCGCAACACCGTGTACTGGGAGGGCACCGAGAACGTCTATCGGTGCTTCTTCTTGTACGTGTGTCTGTCGCGCTGCGGCCACGCCTATAGCCTCGACAACTGGTTACGATGTCGCCGCCTGCGAAAGCGCAAGCGGCTGAGCGAACCGGGCGGGCCGGGCGATGGCGCGGGGGCAGCCTCCAGCGACGAACATCCCGAGGGCCTCGAGGCGATCTATCGGCTCATCCCCAGCTGGCCGCGGATGCTGGTGATCCTCCAGTGCGGGGCCCTGTACTGCTACACGGGCGTCGTCAAGAACGGCAGTGTGTGGTGGAAGGGCGACGCGTTCTACTACGCGTTCAACCTCGACCACTTCTATCGGATCCCGCCGCAGTGGCTGTCGTCGATCTTCGGGACGAACCTGTTCCGACTCAACAGTCACGTCGCTCACTTCTGGGAGAGCTTCTTCCCCCTGGTGGTGCTGGGGATCATCGTGCGCTGGGTGCTGCACGAAGACATGAAGCGGCTATCGACCCGCGCCCGCGCCATTGCAACGGTGGGCTGGGTGGGCTTGGCCCTCAGCGTGCTGGCCGTGGTGTGGGTGGCCTACCCCGTGCACTTCGTCGCCCCGCGCGGCAGCTGGTGGACCCTCGAGCGCGTGCGCCTGGTGTTCGCGGGCGGCTGGCTGGCGCTGATGCTGCTCATCGCCTGGGGCTGGCATCGTCTGCGCGCGAGGCCGTTCGAGTTCAGCTTGAGGGGCCGTCCCCGCCGGCTCGACCTCGACTGGTTCTGCCGATGGTTCCTTGGTCGCCGGGTCTGGGTGCTGCTGGGCATCATCTTCCACCTGCATCTCACCCTGCTGATGAACATCGGGTGGTTCCAGCCGGGTGCCCTGGCCGGGTTCATCTGCTTCGTCAACGGAGCCGAGATCGCCATGATGCTCGGTGTGTTCAAGCGCCGACTCGCCCGCCGCATTCGTCGGTTCCCATCGGCGTGGCGCGAAGACGGCCCGCCTGTGCCGGCCGAAGACCC